>JAKAAU010000050.1 GCA_021802165.1 Thermoplasmata archaeon | reverse complement strand
GATGATGAGATTAATGAATTCACGTTCCACCTTTCAGGTTTTATAGAGTATCCAACATTATCTGTTGCAATTGCCATTGTTACAAAATCATTGGCAAAAATAAGGAGAATTACATCAAATGCTGTTGTAACAAAAAACCCTACCACAAAAAATGAAAGTGTAAGGAAGAAAACAATCTGGATTACCTTTATTATTTTGTTTAATGTGTAGGTAAGCATTCTCTGGTAAATTCTCCTGCCGGATTTTATCCCGTCCACTATATCTGTAAGTCCGGAATGGGTCAGAACAACACTGGCAGATGCCTTTGCCACATCTGTAGCTGATGCGACAGCCACACCGAATTCTGCCTGTTTCAATGCAGGGGAATCATTTACACCATCACCGGTCATGCCAACAATATGCCCGGATTTCTGTAAAGCCTTCACGATATAATATTTATCTTCAGGAAAAACCTCGGCAAAAACTGAACAATCTGATGCACCAGCATAGTTACCCTTTATATTTTCTGCATTGCATAATTTCTTGTCCAGCCCTATCTCGCCTGCAACTTCTTCTGCGATGAGGCTGTTGTCGCCTGTAATCATGACAGGGGATACACTGAGCTGCTTCAATTCAGTAATTAAATCCCTTGAATCCTTCCTTGGCGGATCGTATAGGGGTATAACCCCCAGAATTTCGAGTTTATCTGTTCCTGCAGCCACTGAAATAATTCTGAATCCCTGGGATGAGAAGTATTTGATATCGCTTTCATATGTTTCCGGTACATTGCCTGTAAGCTCTGATATAACCTGTGGTGCACCCTTGACTATTTTAACAGATTTCCCCGCTTCGTTTATTATTGCTTCCGTACGCTTAATTGAAGGGTCGAATGGCGTAAACTTGCTTCTATTTGCATAGTCAATTTTTACAGATTTTAAATCGGCATAGTCCAGTATGGCATCATCTATTGGGTCCTCACTTTTTCTCTGCGATGCATATGATGCATATTTAATCAGGGACAATTCATCTCCTGTATAGACCTTTGGAGTTTTTATAGTCAATTTATTTTCTGTAATAGTACCTGTTTTATCCATGCATAATGTGTCCATGGAAGCCGCATCCTCTATAGCGGATAGCCTCGTGACTATTTCACCACGTTTTGACATATGAAGGGCGCCAAGGGACATTGCAATTGTGAATGTTGCCGGGAGAGCTACGGGTATTGATGCAATTAATATTACCAGTGCAAAGGGGATAACTTCGGTAATGTCCACGCCACGGTAGATAGAAAATAATATAAGTGCTATAACAAGAATAGTATCTATGGCTATCAGGTCCTTTATTATTTTCATAATAAGTTCTTCTATGTGTGACTTTGTCTTTGCTATTTCAACCAGTTCTGTTGTTTTTCCGAAATAGGTCTTGCTGCCTGTTTCTGTTACCAGACCATTGCATTCACCTCTTTTTACCACAGAGCTGGAATATATTGTATCTCCCTTTTTTCTTGTTACTGACAGTGATTCTCCAGTAAGGGCGGACTGGTCGATTTCCAGCTCATCGTCTATTATTTTAATATCTGCAGGAACCACATCGCCCAATCTTAGATGGACAATATCCCCGGGCACGAGAAACTTTGTTTCTATAACATTCCACTTACCATCTCTCAGGACTCTGGCCTGGGCTGAAAGTTTTTTCTTTAATAGTTCTACTGCATTATCAGCCTTTGATTCCTGGGTAAAGGATATTACACCATTAAATATTAGCAGGAAAAGTATTATCAGAGAATCGTCATATTTTCCAAGTATAAATGTTATGATTATTGTAAGCTCCAGCATCCAGGAAATTGGTGTCCAGAATTTTTTTAAAAACTTTAGTATAGAACTCTCTTTCTTCTCCGAAACCTCATTATAACCATAGGTGTGAAGTCTTGAACTTGCTTCGTTGTCTGAAAGCCCTGCTTTTGAAGTATTTAGTTTCTTAAATAAATCTTCGAGTGAGTCGCTGGATTTTATCATTAAAATCCAGTAATAATATTGTTAATAGATTTAACTGTATTGAAAAATATAAAAATGTTCAAAATAATTTAATTCACAGGTCATTTTTCTTCCCGGAAATTGCATTGGGCGGCACCTTCTTAAGATTTGAAATAAATATGGTGGTATTAGAGCCATATATCTTGAAGAGGGCAACGGCAGACAATATTACAGGTGCTATAAGTATAAGGAACGAATATTCGTATCCTATGAACTTAACAATATAACCGAATGCCAGCGGGATGACCATGAACAGGATATTATTATACGCCATGAAATAGGAGTTTGCAGCACTTCTCTGTTCTACACTGGTTCCTCTTGCAATCATAATAGTCGACATGGGAAATATTGAGCCATGTGGTATGCCCAGCAACATCATCAACAGCAGGAACGATGTAAATGTAGTAAGGAATGGAAACATTATCAGTGCAAAACCCGTAATCATTATAGAAAATAAAAGTGGAAGTTTTATGTGTTTTAACGGGTGTATTGTTAGCAGTATCCTTGTCAGGAATGAAATGGAGAAGAAATATATATAGGGGGAATAAGCAACTGCACCTGAAACGTGAAAGCGTGCTATAGCGTACAGTGTAAGGAAAATGCTAAGGGCTGCAAATGGTATGTTATAGGTCGTTATAGTTAGTAAGCTGGCCCTCAAACCATCATTTTTCATCACATTTGCCCTGGTTTCATTTTTTGTGTGCGGGAATTTTATCATGGTTGAGACTATAACTCCTGCAATAACTATTGGTATGAATAAAAGAAATACATCCCTGTAGCTCACAAATGTCAATATGTAATCTTCTATAGTCGGCCCGAGTATAAGGCTAAGGCTCAATCCCACTGAATATAAGGAGATAAGCCTCTCGCGCTCTTTCTGATCCTTTAACAGGGTTGAGGAGGTAATGAGATTCGGCATCATAATTCCGTACGCGAGCCCGGCAAGTGCTGATATTCCCCATATAGCTATTCCATTTGTGAAATAATATGCTATGAGCGAAAACAGTATTGCAAAGTTTGCCCCTATGAACAACTGCCTTCTGAGTTTAGCGTTGATACGCGGGTTAACGTAAAATGTCACTGTAAATGTAAACAGGTAGATAACTGCTGATATTATACCAACAAAGAAGCTGGAGAATCCAAGATCAATCTTCGCAAGTAATGGCACTGTTGTAATGATCATATTATTTGTTGCCCTCATGGAGAAGGTCATGATCATAAGCGTAATAGCCAGATAAATAAAACTAACGTTCTTTTTTTCCATATTAGTTTCAAGATATTACAGAATAATATATAAATATTTACCTGATAATTATATATTACAAAAATATTTATTTATAAAGTATATTCACACTTATATGCTTTGATGACATTTATAGTAATATGTCAAAAATTCTTATTCTGGATGGGGACGAAAGTTTTGGCTTTAGATTTGCCAAAGACTACGGAGACGCCAACAAAATTCAGTCATTATTCCCATTGAAAGGCATTGAAAAATTTGCTGAATCCTTAATGGAACTGCATGATGATTATGATTTTATTATCAATAATTTTGATATACCATTTTATTCAAAAAATAAAAATTATATTGAAATGAACTACGGGATCCAGGGGCTCATAAATGAAAAATTTCAAAATGGCAAGAAAATACTCCTGTCAAATCAGCTTGTGTATTCCTCATCAAGTGCCATAAAAAATGAAGAGAGTGCAACCATTCCAGAAACAGAATATGGCAAGGCAAAATTGAAGGCGGAAGAATTGGCAAAGGGCAACGAACATTATCTTATAATAAGGAGAGGCATGACATATGGAAAATGTACCTACAACATTTATACCGATATACTGGCTGCAATAAGGAGTAAAATGCCCATAAAACTTAATAATGACATAATTATAAATCCTGTGCTCAATTCTGATCTTTCTATTGGCGTTTATAAAGCCATGAGAGATATGGACAGGGGTATTATTAATATAGCAGGAGAAGAAACAATGACACTTTATGAATTTGGGAGGAAATTATACTATTCAATACGCGACGAACCTTGCCCATTCATAAAATCTTACCTGGGGCAAAACCTTGATTACAGTATTGACTCGTCCAGGGCTGAAAAACTGTATGGGCTCAATTTTACAGGGTTGGAAGTGGTAGACTTCATGGATTTTCAGACATATAAGGGCAACTGAAACTGTTTATTTTTATATGCATATCACAACTATAAAATTTTTAACAACTCCCATAATAATGGCCTAACGCGTTCATAGGGAATAGCAAATCTGGCATGTGTCTCCCCATCTCCAATCTTTATGGTTATTGCATCCTGATTGGCAATAAAAGAATCTTCATCTGTCCTGTCATCACCTATTATTATTGCAGGTCGGTTAAGGTTCCTTATCTGCTTAATTGCGGTACCCTTATTAATGTGTGGAATTCTCAATTCTATTATATCTATTCCTGTGTATAATTCAATATTGTAACGGAATGCAAGGAAATTAATAATTTTATATACAGTTTCACGGGAGCGCGGATTTTTAATATTGCCCATATGAAAAAGGATGCTACCTGTTTTATTGTATATCCTCAATCCATGAAACTTTTCCTGAATATATACCGTATTCTGATATATTTGATTGAATAGTTCTACATATGGAGCGAATTCTGGAATATTTATCGTCTGGCCATCTATATGAAATACTGAACCATGAAGGCCTATAATATTATATTCCCCGAGAAAACGGATTATGTCACTAACCTCCCTTCCTGTAACTATATACATTTCAAAACGGGAATCTAAATGCGAGATTAGTTTAAGCAGGTCATAATCTGCCTGGTTAATTTCTGGATTCTTGATAATCGGGACCAGTGTTCCGTCATAATCAAGAAATAACTGTGGTTCCATGGAAATTATTTTTTCTATTCTATGTATAATTTTATTCTCCTGATACATGCCATTGCCTTTCTGCTGTTGTTAATATCCTCTTATACCACCAGTTACTGTTCTTTACATATACATCCTTTTTCATCCTTTTGAGCCGTGACATTTTTTCCTCTCCATCCATTTCCATTGCCCTTACTATGGCACTTGCCAGTTCATTTATATTATTAGGGTTTACTATCAACGCTCCGTCCATATATTCCGCAGCCCCGGCGAATTTTGATAGTATAAGCACACCCTTATCCGTAGTTGCTACAAACTCTTTGGAAACAAGGTTTAAACCATCCATTAATGGGGTAATCAATGCTATGTCACTTCGTGCATATAATGAAACCAGATATTTCTGTGATATTTTCCTGTATATGTAAATTATAGGCACCCATGAAGTTGTACTGTAAAGACCGTTTACCCTTCCCACTTCCATCTCCAGTTGCTCTTTAATTTCATCATATTCTGGAATGCCTGTACGGCTTGGTGTAACGTTCATTAAATATACTAATTTCCCTATAAGGTCCTTTCTGTAACTGAGAATCTTCTCAATAGCCTTTACCCTCTGTAGAAGCCCTTTTGTATAATCAAGGCGGTCTATTGAAAATATAATTGATGCTTTTTCTTTTTTTGGTTTAATTGCCATGGTTTTAGACAGGTGAAAAAAATTTTTATCGATCCCCAGGGGAATTGCAAGAGTTTTTAATCTATTTTTAACTTTTATTTCATGGTACTCCAGAGTATTGAAAAAATTCTTCTCATACAGCCTGGTATGAAATGTTACCAGATTAGATTTTGAAATGCTCTGTGCGAGAAATTTTGCTTCGGGGAGTATGCTGAAAAATTCAGGAGATATCCATGGGATGTGCCATGAGAATATTATATAATTGGATATGTCCATAGTTCTCAATATTGACGGGATCATCATAAGCTGGTAGTCATGCACCCATATTATTGTATCCGGCGTTATATTTTCCTTTATTTTTTTTGCAAATTTTTCATTTGCAATATAATAATACTTAAAAGCTGTGGAGTCAAAATGTATATTGTTTCTAAAATAGTGGAATAATGGCCATAAAACCCTGTTGGAATAGCTATTGTAAAACCCGAATTTTTCAGTTTTGTTTAGGAATACCCTTGCTATCTTATACCCATCTGTAGTTTCCTCCTGGTGTGCCATGTCATTCTTTCCATCGCCCCAGCATACCCAAGTGCCTCCGGTTCCCTTAAGCATTGTGCTGAGGGCTGTGGCAACTCCACCTACATTATATATCCTGACATCACCTCCCGGAGCATACCGGTATGAAAATGGTGCACGGCTGGTAACCACAAGTATCTTCTTCATACTCTTATAATACATTACCTGATTAAAACATTATTAAATATATCTATTTGCCCCTTAATGCTTCATCAAGTTTTATTGCTGCCCTTATAACCCCAAGATGGGTAATTGCCTGCGGGAAATTGCCAAGCATCTCCCTGCAATCATTAAAATTAATTTCCTCAGAAAAAAGCATCAGGTGGTTAGAGTGGTCAAGTATATTTTCAAATGTTTCCTTTGCTTCCATAATACGCCCTGATAATATCAAATCCTCAACATACCAGAAAGACAGTAAAAGAAATGCATTGTCATGGCCTTTCAGTCCATCATCGCTGTGATATCTAATAAACATTCCACATGGATTTTTCAGTTCCGCTTCAACCCTGGCAAGAGTGGAGACAAAACGCGGATCTTTGGCACTAATAATGCCTGTCAATGGCATTCTCAATACCGATGCATCCATCTGGTCACTCCCGTAATACTGGGTAAATGCTTTTACATCCGGGTTATACCCCTTTTCCATTATTTCATTCTTTATCTCTTCCCTTATTTTATGCCATGTTCTATATGGGGCACTATAGCCCAGTTCCCTGCCCATTTTTATTGCCCGGTTAAATGCACTCCATGATATTAATTTTGAATACAGGTAATGCTTTGGTTCTGACCTGAATTCCCAGATGCTGGAATCAGGCAGCTTCCAGATATCTTTCAGTGTATCCAGTATTTCGATGAGAAAATCCCACAGGTAAGTGGTAACAAGCCCACCTGCCTCATGGAACCTGAATACAGCATTCACTATGGAGCCGTACTGGTCTATCTGCAACTGCTCCGATGCTTCGTTTCCTATCCTTACAGGAATTGAATCCATATACCCGGATAAATTTACTATTTTCTCTTCCAGTTTTGAATCCCCATTTACCGGATATATAGTTTTGACCTTCTTATCCTTTTGAACTATGGACATGATATCATAGAGAAATTTTGTAGCTACGTCCTTTAACCCTATAAGTGAAAGTGCCTCTACAACATATGCAGTATCCCTTATCCAGGTATACCTGTAGTCCCAGTTTCGTTCTCCACCAATAATTTCAGGGAGGCTTGTTGTTGGTGCTGCAACCATCATTCCTGTAGGGTCATAAAATAGCCCTCTCAATGTAAGTGCAGATCGTATTACATGATCGTAATATAATCCACTATAGTTTATTTTTCCTGCCCATGCACTCCAGTAATTTCTTGTTTCTTCCAGCCGTGTATATGATTCATATTGCCTTACATTGCCAATTTGCCTTACTCCGCTTAATACAACAATCCATTCATGTGAACCTTTTTCCACTTTTATCCTGCTGTATACATTTCCATTTCCCTTTTTCAATTTAAGATTTGTGGAAATTCCAAGTGTGTCATCTGTACATGAGAAAATATAACCATTTCTATCCCTGGTTATGTTTGTTTTCCCTGAGCCAAAGTTAAAATGCGATTTTATATCTATTGATACTTCAACATCAGAATATGGGGCCTCAATTAGCCGGTGTATCTCCGGAAACGTTATTGTGCTATATGATGATGTTGGAAGAAAATCTGTGAGCCTTAAAATTACCTGATTGTTATTTACAAACTCTGTTATAAGTATATTGGTTGATTCTTCGTAATACTGGTTAACATTGCTTTCCATTACAGGGCTGGTCTTGAAATAACCACCATTTCTGGCATCAAGAATAGAATCAAAGACAGGATTTGAATTAAAGTTAGGCAAACATGCCCAGTCAATAGTTCCATCTATCCCGACAAGTGCTGCAGTGCGGTTATTTGCAATAAAGCCGTGATTTTCAATCTTTAAATAATCCGATCTGTATGCATCACGCAGATCGTAAAGCCCTCTGTATGTACCCATGCTAAAATTGATAATAATAATATATAAAGAGTTTATCAGCAGCCAGAAATAATATCTGAATGGTTAAACGGGAAAATAGGAATAGATTTATAACCAGACGTATTATATTTTTATGAAAATAACTTACCACAAGCTAAAAATGCCACTGATAAGCCCATTCACAACCAGCTTCGGAACTGATATAAACAAGGATGTTTATGTTTTCAAGCTTGAACATAATGGAATAACTGCTTATTCTGAAAGTGTTACCGACGAAAATCCTTTTTATGGCTCAGAAGATAATTATACAGTATTCCATATTGTAAAACAGTATCTTGCACCAGTAGTAAAAGGCCTTCCAGAGCCGGATGAATTCAATGAACAGGTGAAATTTATAAAAGGCAATAATATGGCAAAAGCTTCCATGGAAATGCTGTTATATGATTATTATGCAAAAGCAAATAAAAAATCCCTGGTAGATTACATAGGGCACAGCAGAGGATATGCAAACGTTGGAATATCACTTGGAATGGATGATATAAACGTTACATTAAAGAAGATACAGGAAGCCCTTGACCGTGGATATAAAAGAATTAAAGTCAAAATAATGAAGGGAAAGGAAATAGGTATACTAAGTGCTGTAAGGGACAATTTTCCGGATATAGTTTTAAGTGCAGACGCCAACAGCGATTATACCGAGAAGGATTTTGATTTGATTGAAAAAATAGACCGGTACA
>JAKAAU010000049.1 GCA_021802165.1 Thermoplasmata archaeon | reverse complement strand
AAATTAACATACATCACTAATAAGGTAAAAACACTGGAAATTATAAAAAAGGATGAAATAATTGAAAAGGAATTGCCAGATATTAAAAATTTAAACCCGGTTATTAAGCATCATAATTTACTTCATGAATTTTCTCTGATACTAATATCATTCGTAATAATTATCATAGTGTTAGCTTAAAATTGAGATTCGTAATATATTATATATTTTGATTGCATTACAATAACTGATGAAAGCCGAAGTTTTTAAGGCGGGCAATATCAAAAAACTCAAAAAAAATTTTAACGACATTAACGATTCTGAAAAACCTGTATATGCAATGGTAATCAACCTATTTGATGCATTTCCAGAGCGCATATCTGTTATAAAAGTTTACAGGGACAGCGACATAGACCTGAAAATAAGGATGGGAAATAAGGACTATAAATATATAAAAATTCTGACCTCCAGTGATGGTATGTTTGAAATCATGAAACTCCCGCTTGAGGAACGAAAAATAGGCAAAACCAGCCTCTATGATCTGATTCACAGGGACATGGATGAGGGGAATCAGCTTTCACGTGGAACAAGAAATGAAATACTGAAATACATAGATTTTAACAGAAACAGGAAAAAACTTCTTTATATACTGAATGATAAAGAGAACAACAGCCATTATATTATGAAGGAATCAACAATAAAAGATATAGTCCTTCATGATATTGAATACATGTATGCCAGGGATAGTTCCTACAGGGTTTACAACGGCACTGTGCCTGTTAAATTCATAAACGATTACTGGACCGGCTATCTGAAAAGGCGGAAAAAAACAGAAAAGGACGTGTGGAAATCATTGATTACTGGATGATTACATGGCAGCAGGGAGCCCTGAATTTTCCAGGTCTGCAATGGTATTATAAAGGTTAACATCCAATACCAAAAATTATTAAAGTTATTGATTATACGCAATTATGGATTATGATGTTGATGTGGCAGTGATTGGTGGGGGCCTTGCCGGAATTTCAGCGGCAATTACCGCTGCAAATAAGGGCCTTTCTGTTATAGTTCTTGAACGTGGTGAGCATTCCGGGTCAAAGAACGTATCAGGCGGAAGGATGTATGTTCATTCCCTTAAGAAACTTCTGGGGCCAAAATTCAAAGATGCACCACTTGAACTACCAATAAAGAAAGAGACATTTGAGATTTACACCGGAGAAAAGAAGATAAGTTTTTCATTCGAAAATAAGGAGACTGAAAACAGTTATTCTATACTGAGATCAAAGTTTGATGCATGGTTCGCATCAGAAGCTGAAAATCTGGGTATCCCTATATCATACTCCACGCTTGTTAGCGGTATTGATCGCGAGGATGGAGGCCTTGTATTGAGAAGCGACAGGGGAGATATAAGAACACCACTGGTAATAGAAAGTGATGGTGCTGCTGCATTTGCATCCAGGTACCTCGGACTTGTTAAGGAAAAGAAATTTCCCATGCAGCCTGTTGAAAAAATTGAGGATAACCCGGATTTCATGCCAAAGCAGTTCATGGTGGGAATTAAAGAAATAATAGACAAAAAAACACAGGGGGATTACGGTGAGGCTAGAACTATTCTGGGTCTTTCCGATGGCATAAAGGGTGGTGGTTTCTCCTATACAAATAAAGAAACAACCTCTATCGGGCTTACACTGAAGCTGGATTCGCTGGAAAAGCATAAAGAGAAGGCTTTTAACATAATTGAGGATTTCAGGGAAAAACTTGGGATAGATGGAAAACTGCTTGAATATTCCGCTCATTTGATACCATTTTACCGCTTTGACAGCCTGCCCCCCAGATATGCGGATAATTTAATGGTTACAGGTGATGCTGCAGGATTTCTTATCAATGATGGCTTCACAATCCGTGGCATGGATAATGCCATAGAATCTGGAAGGATTGCAGGAGAGGCTGCTAAGAAAATATTCGATTCCGGAAATTTCAGTGATACCTTCATCTATGAACAGATGCTGGAGGATAGCTTTATACTGAAGGATATGAAAGCAGCTTCAAGGATATCGACACTGTTCGGCAATGAGAGGACTTTTGATGCATACCCGAAAATGATGGCCGGGATCATGGAGAGAATGTTCTCTGTTACTGATAACCCCCGGGATAACATAAAAGATGTTATACGTGGTGAGGTTAAAAAGAACGGTATTGGATACTATACACTTATAGAAGATATGCTGAAGGTGATATGATGGATTTAATAAAACGTCTGGGATTAAATAAGAATGAAGTCGGCAACACCAGCCATATAACCGTAAATACGGATATATGCAAAACATGCGTGGACAAGCCATGCACAAAGGTGTGCCCAGCAGGCACCTACGAGGAAGACAAGGAAAATGGAATAACAGTCCATTACGAGAGATGCCTGGAATGCGGTGCCGCACTGTATGCGTGCCCATTCGGCGCGCTGGAATTTAAATACCCTGAGAAAGGCGTGAGTTATATATACGGATAATTTTATTTATTGTTCTCCCGACCTTTTATAATCTCTTTTTTACAGCTACAGGATGCAAAATCACAGGATTTTATTGCAAATTCAGGGCATAGGTCCAGTTTATCCGGATTCCTGGTTTCTATAGCCTCCCAGATTTCCCTGATAGCTTTATTGCATATGCTTATAATGCGATCTGCGTCGAAATGGATATCTCTTGCCACTACAATGTTGCCCAGCCTTGGATAAACTGTTATCAGGACTCCCTCTTTTCTGTTTCTCCTTGCACACATTATAGCGAGCTCAGAGTAGTATGTATCGGGAAATCTTCCGGAATACACAGAATTGTTAATTTTCAGAAGATATGGTATAATGGAATTTTCGTCATAAATGTTTTTTATGATGTACTTGTCATCCCCATAGAGAGGGAGGGTTGAAACCCTGTTTATCTCTGAAATTTCACTTCCGCTTGCACTGAGAACCGATCCATTAATGGAATCTATGACGAAGAACTTGATATTGTTTTTTTCATAGTATGATGATGGTATGGATGCACCACTGTCTGAATTTCTTGAATCGCCTGTTATTTTATGATAATATTTTCTGGGATATATTAGATCATAAAACCTCAGATCAATATTTTTTGCATCCTCTGTGTACAGTGCCTCCAGAGTTGATTCCATTTCGTGATCCTCTGCAACTGTGGCCACATTTTTTATCCACGCTGGATCCCCCGGCCTCAGGGAATGGCACATGCACACCCCGGCCTCTGAGAACTGGCATCCATACCCGAAATATGAGCATCGTGGAAAATCGCTTATATCGCCGTTTTCGATTCCTCTCTTTATCAGAGAAAAACGGAATACCATCTCATTTTCCACCGCTGCAGGGTCTCTGACAGATACACGGTAAACATGGAATTTTCCCTCAGTGAAAAAAACCAGAAAATTATCAGCTGTGAAATTCCTGTTCATGGCTGCATAGAACAGCAACTGTTCCAGATCAGACCTGTACACAGTGTATATATTCTCTATATTTACCCTGTCCACATTTTTTGTTTTGAATTCAACAATGGAATCATAAATCATGAAATCTGCCCTACCCACAACATTCAAACCCATATGCGTGGCTGTAAGTATTACCTCAGACCCGGAAAATCCAGGTATCTGCTCAAACCACTGCCTGGCAAGAAAATGAACCTCCTCCCCATATTTCATTCTTGAATTGACACTTTCCGGAACTGCAATATCTGGATATTTTCTTGAAAAATAGGAATGGACAGGATTTATCAGATCCGTTACATAAAGATAATCCGGAACTATAAAACTCTTTATCTTGATTCTATCCTCCAGTATTCGAGAGATATATGTATCGTCCTCCTCACTTATGATTGAGGATTTTATATCCTGTAAAAATGACATATTTATATATAGAAACCTGGTTAAATAAATTTTGTTATATTATGGTAAGGAGAACTTTTCTCCATGTTTTTTCAGCATTTTCAGTGCGGCTATGTCATTAAGTACCTCTACCAGGTTCACATCCTCCACATTCAAATTATAGTTTTCACGCAATTTTTCCTTCAAAGTGTTTACATCAACGGGCGCATCCATGAACTTCTTTGAAAGGTTGTATGTATCCTCATAAACATTCCATGGGAATACGAACCATGCCCACTCTTCCTTGGAAAGCCCTTTTCCGTAATAATCAGGTGTATAGCTCGATCCGTTCACATAGAGCATGGATGTGGTCTTCAGTTCCGAAGGATTCAGTGATTTTATATAATTATATGAAAGCCTCATGCTTTCCCCTGTGTCTGTTATATCATCAACTATGAGAACAGTCTTTCCGGATACGTCATAATTCAATTTTTCTTTGAGAACAGCTTTTCCGTCCATGGTTGCAGTTACTCCCCAGTGCTCGGTTTTTATTGAAAGTAAGTCTTTCTTGAAGAGATAGTCTGCGACCATTCTTGCCGGAACCAGGCCTCCACGGGCAATGCCAACTATAATGTCGGGATTATAGCCATCCTTGACGATCATTTTCATTATTCCCTTTGCCCAGTCCTCTATGTCCTTCCATGAAACATATGTAGCTTTGAATTCCATCCTTATCTATGGATAAGTGGATATTGTTATTTTAATGTTCTTTAATGCATATTATTAGGACTCTGCGGCTGCTTCGCTTGAGCTCTTCCGCCTTCCTGCAAGTATTGTAGGGGAAATCGCAAAAGCAACAAGGACTATGACAACTGCTGGAATTATACCATATATGGATTTCGTTATGCTCACGAAATCTGCACTGAGAACCACCGGTATGATGGCAACCCCTATGTTTGTGGCAACACTGTACATTGAGGTTGCAAAACCTGCCCTGGCAGGATCATCAACATAGTTTATAATAGAGTTCAGTGCCATGACCCAGAATGCATTTCCGAAAAATCCGAATATGAAGAAGGATGCCGTGATGATGGCTGCAATATCTGTATACACCAGGGTGTACAGCAGGACAATTGCAAATATAAAGGAAACAAGGCCAGCCAGGACTGTACCGGATCTTATTAAATGGTAGCGTTCAAAAATGAATGGCAGTATGAGGGCACCAAGGGCTGATCCCAGGAATTCAACACCGCCCATGACTCCGGATAATTTCAGCAGGAATGTTCCGGTAAAATGGAATCCCAGTGCAGTGGCTGCTATATCACCGAACAATATAGATATTGAGGCCATTGATAGTCCTATGTACCAGTTTTTGACCATGCCCGGTTTAAAGGCACCTCTCAGTGATTTGCCGCGGTATTTTTCTGGGTACTGTGGCAGGTACACAAAGAGCCATAGAGATGCAATTATTGTCAATGCCGCAGGGAATGCCATTATTCCTGCAAGTGAAAAGGCCAGATATATGTAGGGACCCAGAAGTGCGCCGACTGACATTCCGAGGAAAAGGAAGCCTATGCTCAATCCTGTTATTGTAGCAGACCTTTTTTTATCCATGGATTCTGCTATGCTGCCAACCGGTGCAAGTGAAAATGGATATGCACTTGCAGCAATTATGGATAAAATCAGAAATTCCATATAATCGGTTGCAAATATACGTATGAATAGCCCCGCTATGGAAAAAACCATGGCAAGATATATTGAAGATTTTACCGTAAATTTTGCAGAAAGTACTCCTGCGATAAGCCCTATAATGGCCATTGTGTAACCATATACTGATAGTATCAGCACTATTTCTGACAGTGACGCCGAAAGATGCGCCATAAGCTCAGGAATAACCGGCGAGAGAATGAACCAACCGAAACCTATTGTAAAAACAAAGAACCAGTATGGCACAAGTTTTTTCAAATTATCCATGACAATGTATGACATTCGTATAAATAAAAGTTTATGTTCATGGTCATTTATTTTCAGCCTTTTAGATATATTTAATAGGGACTAAATAATAAAATCCCATGGACTTTTCATTCAGCGATGAGCAGCAATTATTAAGAGAAAATACGGCGGAGTTTCTGGAAAAAAATCTGCAGCCCTTTGTCAGATCTATAGATGACAATGGGGAAATCCCGGAAAACTTTTTCAAAAAAGCAGGTGAAATTGGTATTATATCGCCACTAATAAACCAAAAATACGGGGGCCCAGGACTTTCCTTCATGGACTCTGTAATAATATCAGAGGAAATTGCAAAGGTTGATACCAGTATGGCAACAGCTGTTTACTATTTACTGAACACATCATGGGCATATATATTGCAAAAATACGGAAAGGAAGAACTGAAGGGCAGGATCCTCCCAGATATTGCAAACGGAAACAAATTCATAGGAATTGCGTCCACAGAACCCTCAGGCGGAAGCGATGTTGCAAACATAACCACCACTGGGGAAATAAAAGATGGAAAGGTTATTATCAATGGCGAGAAAATGTATATAAGCGGTGCAGTGGAGGCCAGGAAAAACGGTGGAGGACATCTGACACTGGTTAAGACCGATAAAAGCAGGGGGCATAAGGGCATAACCATGGTATATGTACCGGCAGATACCGATGGTGTGGAAATAACAAAGCTGCAGAACATGGGAAGGATGGGCATATCAACTTCTGGAATAAAATACAATGACGTTGAGATCCCTGAGGAAAACATTATAGGTAAAATAAACGAGGGATTTTATTACTCCATGGACGGATTCAACCATGCAAGGATAATGGTAGCAGCAGCATGCAATGGACTATCTGTCAAGATGCTTGATGAGGGCCTAAAATACATAAAGGAAAGAGGAGCATTCGGCAAGAAGCTGGCCGACTTTGAGGCAATCGCCTTCGAGGCTGCAGACATTAATACGGAAATTGAGATGGCATCATTGCTGAATTATAAGTCAGCGTATATGGCAGATATGAATGATCCCGATTTTTACATATTCAGCTCGATGTCAAAACTCACTTCACCGCAGATTGCAATGGATACTGTAAAAAAGGTAATGATGTGGTTCGGTGCCTATGGCTATACAAAGGATTCCGGCATAGAAAGAAGTGCCAGGGGAATATTTTCATATCTGGTCGGTGCTGAGGGTGCATTGAATATAATGAAGATGATAATCTCACGTGCCATGCTTAAATAACTGCATTTTACACTCAGGGCAGGAGGTGTGGTAATAACACCGGCAGCCTCATTGTTCATAATCTGTGGGATAAATTAAATACAGTGAAACTGATGCGTTTTTATGGCTAATTATATCAATGTACATGTACATAGGGGCAAATCCGGGATTAGCCCTGGAAAAGAATGGTACGATGTTTATACCATGGAGCCATTTGAAAATAACAGGGCAAACAGGGATATAATAAACCAGCTTTCAAAATATTTCAATATAGACTACCGTAGCATAGAAATTGCAAGAGGACCAACATCAAGAAAAAAGGTAATAAAAATAAACGATTAACAGGCGATATTAATGGATAAAGAGGATAATATGTGTCCATCAATAGGATTTTATACAGATAACAGGTATAGAGAATTATGTTCAAAAATAATTTACTGGAGGGAAAAAATATTCTTATAACGGGCGGTGGCACTGGCCTGGGAAAACAGATGTCAGAAACCTTTCTTAAACTGGGTGCATCGGTATCCATAATAAGCAGGAGGGAAAGCCACCTGATAGAGGCTGAGAAGTACTTCAATGAAATGGGATACAGGATAGAGGCAGAAAAATGTGATGTGAGGAATCCTGATGAACTGAAAAAAGCTATTGATGCTATAGAAGGAAAAACGGGCAGCATTAATGTACTGGTAAACAATGCCGCAGGAAATTTTATCAGCAAAACAGAAGACCTGAGCCCTAAAGCTTTTGATACAATAATCGGGATAGTTCTTAACGGCAGTTCTTATGCGTCACTGGAGATGGGGAAGAGGTGGATCAAAAATTCGGTGAAGGGTACAGTACTGAGTATTGTTGCAACATATGCATGGACAGGGTCAGGCTATGTTGTCCCCTCTGCGGTGGCCAAGGCTGGTGTACTTGCCCTGACAAGGTCACTGGCAGCTGAATGGGGGCATTATGGAATAAGAACCGTTGCAATTGCACCGGGAGCATTCAAAACCGAAGGTGCATGGTCCAGGCTTTTACCCGGGGAACAGTACGAGAATGAGATAATAGAAGGAAATCCGGAGAGAAGGCTGGGGACAAAGGAGGAAATAGCAGTTATTGCTGCATTCCTCATATCGGATATGGCATCCTATATCAATGGAGAGGTAATCACGGCAGACGGCGGGCAATCCCTGTATGGAGCCAGCATGTTCAATATGATGGAAAGATTACCAGAAGGTGTATGGAAAATCATGCGTCAGAGATGATAAATAATAACTGAAAAATTTGTTACAGTTATATATTTACATATATTTTTATATAAAGATTATTATGTAGGAGAATGGCCTCTAACGCTAGAATACGGTATCTCATAACAACGCTCGGTTCAGTTATAATAATGCTTTCAGGAATCATTGGATTGCTTGTTCTATTTATTTCCGGGCTCGCAGGCGCTGCCCAGCTCATGTTTTTTAATCCAGCTGGATTTGCAGTAATAGGAAGTTCAGTGCTGATGGCAATTTTCCCTGTGATATGGATAATACTTGCCTATATCATATATTCCATGGCCAGGGGAACACACAGAAAGGATAAACTGGCCAATGGTGTCATAATTATAATTCTTGGATTCATAATACTCTTTATGGGAGGTGGATTTGTGATAGGGCCGGTTCTCGATATAATCGGCGGATTCCTGCTGATATTATGAATAAACATTTAATTTTTTAAATGTATCACCTCTGATTGGTCAGACATTATAAATGAATATTATTACTTAATAGATATATATTACATTATAAATAAATACTGGCATTGTATAGTTAATTTTTATTTTGAAATTAAGGTATATCCGGAAATTTTTATATTTCCATAATTTAATTTTGAATATTCCTGAGATATATTTATATAATGCTACAACTTGTCATGCTTATGGATAGCATATTTAAACTTGGCTTTCAGAAAAAGGAGACTGTCAGACAGGCAGCCGGTGAAA
>JAKAAU010000048.1 GCA_021802165.1 Thermoplasmata archaeon | reverse complement strand
GATCTAAAGAAGGGCCGCAGTGTATTCCCCTGCAGGTATGACAATAGGTGGAATAGAGAAAAAATATGCAAGAGTAATTATCCAGGCCTGCATTGTGCCATATCTCCTGGAAACTATCCTGCTGCCCCAGTGATATGAAGCGCCGGCATTGGGATACAGCCTGTTAAATTTTCTGAATATAATGGCGGCTCCGAGCCACACCGGAAATGTCAGAATGATTGCCATGAGGGAATAAAAGCCTAGATAAAACGCTATTACACCGTAGGAGGCGGCAATGCTGAAGGCCGGAGCAACACTGGATGTGGACAGTGCGGATAG
This sequence comes from Thermoplasmata archaeon, assembly GCA_021802165.1. The sequence continues at coordinate 8,857 of JAKAAU010000048.1, read as the reverse complement.
GTCTGCAAATTTGTGCACATTGCTTTTCAGTGTGCCGGAGCTTCGATTAAGTTTAAACAGCATTTATATTCACTTAAGTAAACTTGATAAAAGTGAAGTATACTTTTATATTTAAATTTATTCAGAACATGCTATTATGAATGTAATTTACTTTAAATTGCAGGAACAAACAGCAAATAAAAGGCAAAAAGATCAGAATGTGCTCCGACCGGGATTTGAACCCGAGTCATCGGCTCGAAAGGCCGGAATGCTTGGCCTGACTACACCATCGGAGCATGTGAAAAGAGCAGCAAAAACATGCCCTTCAAACTGTATGCCATAATTGCATTATATTAATTAAATATTTGTTTTGTAATGGTCATTTTACGGTCTTCTCCCAGAGATACGATATCAATGCTTTTTCCTATTTCTTCCTCGATGAATTCCAGGAATTTTCTCATATTTTCCGGCAGTTCCTCATATCCGCCAGACAGTATTGAATCCTGATTTTTTATGCTTCCCCACCCCGGGAATTCCCTGTACTCAACCCTGAGCTTCTCGAAATCTTCAAGGCGCCTGGGAAAATAATCTATTTCATTTCCATCAATTGTATACTTTGTTACAACCTTTATGGTCTTCAGCTGCCCCAGAACATCAACCTTGGTTATTGCAAGGGAATCAACATCATTTACCATTGTGGTGTATTTCAGTAGGGGCAGGTCCAGCCATCCTACCCTTCTTGGCCTTCCTGTTGTTGTACCGTACTCACTCCCAAGGTCTCTCAGGGTGCTGTCGTTGATTATTTCCGATGGAAATGGACCTGATCCTACCTTGGATGTGTAAGCCTTGAATACACCTATTACCCGATCTACCTTTCTGAAAGAAAATCCAGACCCGGTTGACATTGCACCTGCCAGGGTGTTGGATGATGTAACAAATGGATATATACCGAAATCGATGTCGAGCATGCCGCCCTGTGCACCCTCAAAGAGGATATTTTTGCCACATCTGTAATCATTGTATATTATGTTTTCAGTGTAATCCATGTATTTGAGAATTAAATTGCCATATGAAAATAGGTCCTCCACCATTTTTTTCCTTTCTTCCGGGCTTTCGTAAATACTTCCCTTCAAAAGCTCTCTTTTCATATTGAATATAGTTTCAATTTTATTTGATATTATTTCCTTATTTGACAGGTCTATGAGTCTTATCCCTGTCCTGGCGTACTTATCCTCATATGTTGGCCCGATCCCCTGTGAGGTTGTGCCTATATTGAGTTTTGACCTTACTGCTTCTTCCCTTTTATCCAGGCACTTATGCATTTTTGTTACTATGTGTGCCCCTGCACTTATTTTAATCTCTATATCTTTTTTAGATTTTTTTAACAGGTCTATCTCAGATACAAGTTCTTCTGGGTCTATGACCATGCCATTTCCCAGTATGACCATTTTGCTCTGCATTGCCCCGGATGGCACCAGATGAAATTTGAATTTTTCTCCGTTTATCACAACGGTATGGCCGGCATTGCTGCCACCATTAAAACGGACCACGTCGTCATAGTCCCTGCTTATAAAATCTGTAATTTTTCCCTTTCCCTCATCACCAAACTGCAAACCAAGAATGACAGAAATCATTTAAACCTATATGTTATAATAATGAAGTATAAAACTGTTTATTTTAAAATATGAACAGACCTTAAATCCGTAAAAATAAAATTATAAATTAAAATAGTATTCAACTGAGGTATTTCTGGACTTCCTCAATTGTGTATATATGGAATGTTTCGCCAACTTTTATGGAGGCGATTTCAGGCTCCTTCATAGATTCAGAATCAGCCACTGCCGATTTAAGTGCTGCGATGCCAAGTTTAACTGCATCTTCCAGGGCCATATCGTCCCTGTATTCCTTTTCTATATAATCAGTTACAGCATCCTTTCCTGCACCAATGGCAACAGACTTGTATTCGTTTATTGTGCCTGCTGGATCACAGTCAAATAGTCTTGGACCTATTGTATCTGTTCCAGCGAATATAATTGAAACACCGTAAGGCCTTACACCGCCGAACTGTGTATACTGCTGCATCTGATCTGCAACCTTCTTTACCAGGTTTTCAATATTTGTAAGTGATCCATAGGTTACCTTTTCCTGCTGGGCACCCACTCTTGCAAAATCTATAAGCACCCTGGCATCGGCCACCAGGCCTGATGTTACTGTGGCTACGTTATCATCAACAAGCTGGATTTTTTCCATTGAATTTTTTTCAACAAGCCTGCTTCTCACTTTCTTTTCTGATAAAAGCAATACACCATCCTTGAATTTTATACCTAAGGCTGTAGACCCTTTCTTGACTGCTTCTCTTGCATACTCAACCTGAAATAATCTCCCATCCGGGGAAAATACTGTTATTGCTCTATCATAAGCCATTTGACCCTGTTGCATTTATTCACCTCTTCCTTAATTATAACATAAGATTATAATCTTTTCTTTAAATGCATATGTACATTTCATTATAAAATTTTCCCTTAGGGGTTTAAAGAAAAAAATATTAAATATATGCCAGATAAATCAGTTCAAAGCACAATAAATATAATTGTGTTTTATTACCATATATGGTTATATTCAGATCGGTATTTGATAATTTTCTCCATTTAAGAAGAAATGGATATTTTCTTGATGCTGTGGAGGAGTTCAAGAAATATGGTGGTACTTCAATGAATATAGTTAATTTTCCTGATTATAATTATGCTCCTGAAGATCATTATACAAAACTATATGAAGAAACCATTTCAGTAGCCAGAGAAGCTTCAAATCGAGGGGTTAACACCGTTATTACAATTGGACCATATCCGCTGGATTATTTTTATTTCATTTCTGCAGGAATCGACCCTATTTTATCAATGAAGACAGGAATAGATTTGGCGGCGAGAATGATCAGGGAAGGAAAGGCAGATGCCATGGGAGAAATAGGTTTTCCGCACTTTCCTGTTGAAGACAATGTTTACAAGGATTCTGGTAAAATTCTTGAGTATGCACTTGATGTATGCAAAGATTATGATATCCCGTTAATACTTCACACGGAGGATATGTCCTCTCACGGTTATGCGAAAATTGAAGAAATAATTAAAAAGCATTACAGCATAGATCGGGTTATGAAACATCATGCGAATGCCGTTGATCTGGGATATTCTACAAGTATTTTGAAATCTCTGGTTGCCTCCAGAAATAATGTGAGGATAGCCCTCGAATCGGGAAGTGATTTTTTGCTAGAAACTGATTACACTGACCAGAGAGAAAAACCAGGAAAGGTTATACCTGTATATTCTGTTCCAAAAAGATGTGAGATGATAAAAAATTCCTGTATAAATTACAGTGAGATATTTCACCGAATTTTTGAAGAGATACCTTATAGGTTTTACAGAAAGGAATTTTTTGATCTGTAAACGTAATATTTACCGGTGAAATCTGGCATTTAGGACTTTCAAATTTGAAAATTATACACACTGATAACTATTTAAATAGCTATGATATTCGCAATTATAATGATTGATGTTAGCAAATATGACAAGCTCCTGGAGGATATAAAATCCATGCTGTTTTCAGAAAGAAAATCCAGAAAACTGAATAAAATAGAACCAAATTTCTACAAAAACATATATTCATTATTCGTTGACCTCAATGCAGAAAAAGAAAGAGTTGTATCCACGGATATAACAGAATACATGGAAATAACAAAGCTACTGGATGATGCACGAAAAAATTTCAAGGCGTTTTTTCAGGTTAGATTTGAAAAAATTGCAAAATATTCTGTTTATGATGAAATAGAAGAATTCATTTATAACATGAGCCCTGAAGAAAAAGGAATTATGAGGGATTTAAATGAACAGATGAAGAATTACTATAATGATTTTCTTGGTGCAACAAAACCAGAGGAACAGGGAAAACTGGAAGAGACAACAACTATTGTGGAGGAGAGGCCACCAGAAGAAAAACCTGAATCTGATCTGGAAAATACAGATATTACGGAGGAACCCGTTCCGGTGAGAATTGTTAAGGATCAGCCACCCATAGCGCAGCCTGAAAGAGATTATTATCTTCATAAAAATGATATAATATATATTTCACCGCCATTTGCCAGAATTTTAAACAACCACAGCGCATGTGTGTATATTGAAAAAGGTAAAAAATTATAAACACATATTATATTGTCATTCCATGGATAAAATATGCGACGTAACAGGATGCAATGAAAAGAGCTTCCAGACAGTTCCGGCTGACCTTGCCGGAAAGGTTTTTTCACTGAAAGAGGAGAAAACAAAGGTTCATTTATGCAAGGCACATTATAAGGAATATAAAAAAAATACTAAAAAAGAAAGGGAAAATCAGAGAATGGACTGGTAAATTGTAATGGAAGGCATTTCAATTATAATCACTGTTCTCAACGAGGAGAAAAACATCAGAGATTTAATGGTATCCCTTATACCGCAGGAACAACCATTTGAAATCATAGTTGTTGATTCAATGAGTTTCGATAAAACTGGGGATATTATGAATGAATATTCAGCGAAGTATGATTTTGTCAAATATTACAGGGAGAAGACAACCAGGGGAGCAGGAAGAAATTACGGCGTTTCGAAATCCAAATACAAATATGTAGCATTTATAGATGGTGATGCTATTGCAGGTGAAAACTGGGTCAGAAATCTGAGGAGATATACCGAAAATTATGATGTTGTCGCCGGAATTACGAAAAATACGGGGAATATGAATTATTCCATGGAAAGATTTAAACTCTTTTATAAAGGGTTTGATGTTACAATGCCTTCATCGAATCTCATGTATTCTAAGGATTTGTTCACCATGATCGGTGGTTTTGATGCAAAATTTGTAACTGCTGAGGATATAGATTTAAATATTAGGGCAATCAGCTCTGGTGCCAAATATGCAATCTGCCCTGACTGTATTGTTTATACCAAGACTCGCGAAACGTTCAGGGATTTCAAAAAGCAGGCATACTGGAACGGATACGGAAGATGGCAACTCAAACAGAAATACAAGAATAAAATAGATTTTAAACATAAATTAACGGCTAAAGAACTTTTTTCTCCGCTTTATGTTATACGAAATTTTTACGGTCTGAGAGGTTATATACGCGGCAGAGTTAACCGGAATAAAAAATAATATCTATTTTGAAATGAAACATGATAATATTTTTCTTTCTGCATTTCTTATATGAAAAAGAACAGTAGGTTTCGATGTGGCAAATCTCTCAGCCAGTTCGTCTAAACTAATGGACCTTGGCCAGTCAAGATATCCTGCACTCATTGCTTCCTGTATTACTTTTCTTTCTGTGTCAGTGAGGTCAAACAGATTTATTTCTCTATTTAAATGCCGTGAAATATCCATGATCCCATCACCGGAATCGATTTTAATATAATCGTATGATTTAACCTTATTATGTTTTTCAATAATGCTTATGTTGTTCATCATTGATTCCCGGCTCATATGGATGATGAAATAACTCTCACCACCGTTCATTGCAACAAAGGGATACATTGGTATGCCTCCTGTCTCAAAAATGGATTGCATTACCTCGTGTCCTGCTTTTGTACCTGTAAACATGTTGGCATGCTTGCCCTTGAAAAAATGTATTTCTTTAAAATCTATACTGTGGTTATCCATAATTGTGCTGCCGACAGAATATGCAAGAAGAGAATTATGGCCATTGAATATGTTATAAATACTAGATATTATAATTTTTGACTGATTATCTTCTGTTGATTTTGCAAGACTACAATGACCGTCCACATGCAAACTCAGAAAATACATAATTACTTAACATTCGGCTATATATAAATTTAATGAACTGTAAAAATGTCGATTGACGAATATATTAGTTTGTATGAAAATTCCTAGTAGTGGAAATTATTTTTACCGATAGAGATTGTAATTTTAACATATTATATGATGAGATTAAATATCCCTTAATAATTGTATTCTATGATTACAGATGATACTTTGCGGGAAGGCATGCAAACTCCGGGATTTACATTTTCTAAAACCGAAAAAATTGAACTGGCCCGGCTGATTTCTGAAGCAGGAATAAAAAGAGCACTGGTTTCATATCCACCGGCGCACTGGTCCGAATTTGATGCCACATGCGATATAGTCAGAAAAGGATTTTTTTCTGAGGTTTTCGGGCTTGGCAGAACCTTGAAACAGGACATAGATATTATCAATGAAACAGGGGCAAACATATCACTTCATCTTCCATTCAAAATAGATAACATAGATTCCATTGTAGAGAATATAAAATATGCATGCACGAAGGATAAACTGGTTGAAGTTGGATTTGTTGATATTGACATGTTCGGTATTAATGAGATTATAAAATTCTGCAAAAGAATGGAGGATGCTGGGGTTGACGTTGTCCAGCTTCCAGATACCAGAGGAGCACTGTATCCAGAAAAAATATGGAACATTATCAAATCTGTAAAAAATGCCACCGGAATAAAGATTGAGGCCCACTGCCATAATGACCATGGAATGGCGGCTGCCAATACAGTATCCGCAATAATTGCTGGTTCTGATTATGTTGATACGACTATCTTCGGAACCGGAGAAAGAAACGGGATAGCAGATAGCATAACAATTGCTGACTATCTTGCTACAAACGGGATCGAAAATACTATAAATTTTGACAGATTAAAAAAAGTATATAATTATATGTATGATTTAATATTAAAAAAGATAGGCCTGAAATTCTTTGTTGACAATATTCCAATTTATGGCAACAACTCAGGTATCCAGACGGCCGGCACGCATGTCGCCTACGATTCTGTTTTTGAAGAGAGGAATTATTCTGTTAATGTTTACACAGGTAAAAAAATGATCATGGAAATACTGAATAACAATGAAATAAAATATGATGATAAAAACCTTGAAAGTATTGTTTCAATGATTAAGGATGAGTCTGCCAGAAGAGGGGAAGTGCTCAATATAAATGATATAATCAAAATTGCGGGTGGGTTTGCATGAAGCGGGTAATAGAGATAGGACAAATAGTAGCAGGACCCACCGCTGGATTGGTGCTGGGGGATATGGGATACGAAATTATAAAAATAGAAAAACCAGGAAACGGTGATGTATCTAGAAGCTTAAATGGTACAAGTGCCGGTACTTTTCTGTATTATAACAGGGATAAGAAGAGTGTTTCTCTGGATATAAGCAAGGAACAGGGAAAGAAAATTCTCAGGTCCCTGATAAAAACATCCAATATTATTATAGAGAATTTGGCTCCGGGTACAATGAATAGACTTGGGTTTTCCTATGAGGAGTGCAAGAAACTTAAACCGGACATTATTTATTTATCTATCAAGGGTTATATGGAAGGGCCTTATCATGGAAGAAAATCACTTGATTATCCAATTGAAATAGAATCGGGACTGGCTTATATGACGGGAATATATGGAAAACCTATGCGAATGGGAGCATCCGTGGTGGATATGGTTGCTGCCATAATAGGAGTATCTAGAATACTGCAATTTATCTCTGAAAAGAAGTCTGGGTTTATTGAAATAGGATTGTTCGAGATGGCGATGTTCCTTGCCGGCCAGCATATAGCAACTTATCAGATAGAGAAAATGGATTTACCACCTATCAATGAGAGAAATTTTGCATGGGGGATTTATGATTATTTCTTATCTGCGGATAACAAGAAGATATTCATTGCCGTGGCAACCGATGCCCAGTGGAAGGATTTCTGCGAGGCATTCGAACTTACACATTTTATAGATAACATGGAGCTCTCAACAAATGCAGGCAGATATAAACACCGTGATACTATTATTCCTGAAATACAGAAAGTAATGCTTACTATGGATTTTAATGGCATAAAGGAGAAACTTAATGTTCATAATATCAGCTATGGTGTACTCAACCGCCCATGGGACCTTCTTTATGACATCCATGCGGAGAAATATTTACTGAATACATTGTATCGGGATGAGGATTATAAAATACCGGGAATGCCATTTGCTGAAATTAAAAAACATAGCGCACCTGAACTTGGAAGGGATACGGAATCGATTTTATTGGAAATCGGATATACCGAAAAAGAGATTGGAAACTTAAAGAGGGAAATGATTATATAATCGAAACTCTAACATATTATAATACTACTTTATATATATGTATTGTATGTATTTTTATGCAAAATAAACCTTATAAGGGTAGCGTTTCAGACAGACTGGAACGGCTTCCATTCAGCTCGGTACAGAGAGATTTTCTGCTCATGGTAGCAGGTGGAGAATGGGCGGAGACGCTCATGCTTCTGGGCAATGGTGCTATACTAGCTCTGATGGTGTCAGTACTGGGAATAACACACAGCGTCGGTGCACTAATTATAACCACAGCATTTTTCATGGGTGAATTTTTCGGAAGTGCATTCTTTGGATGGCTCGCAGATAGAAAAGGAAGAAAATTCGTATTCCTGTATAATTTGCTTGTATTTTCATTTGGAATGCTGATAGCAGGATTCATGTCTATCCCCATTCTGATAGCTATTTTTATATTCATTGGTGGTATAGGAGTAGGAGGGGAATTCCCGCTTGTAGATTCCTTCACAACAGAAATGATGCCAGCAAAGGTAAGGGGAAATAGGCTGGCCTGGGTATACACTATAGCCGTAACTGCAGGATTTGTTATAGCAGCTTTAACATATGCCATGGATAAGGTTGCTCCGGTGTATTATTCCTGGAGGATATTATTCTGGTTCATGGCAGCAGTTGGATTTGCTATATGGGCGGTAAGAACAAGGTTAAAAGAATCACCCAGATGGCTGGAAGTCCACGGTGATTACAAAAAAGCAGATGAAATAACC
>JAKAAU010000047.1 GCA_021802165.1 Thermoplasmata archaeon | reverse complement strand
CCCGTGATAACTTCGTCAATAGAATGTATAGCGCACCCCATATCTTCTATCACTTTTATAAGATAATTATAATTAATATTTATTCCCTCTACCGTGATGCTGGTACCCATGGTTTCCATGTCCATTTCAGTAACCGTAATTTTCACGGCATCTACTCCCGGCACGTCTTCGATGGAACCGGCAAGTTCAGTCAGTGTTGGCCTATTCAATCCTTTGTCTACATCCAGTAAAATTCTCCTCAGATTCATATATATTTCAAACCTCGAAGCATTTCAGCCATGGGCTTCATTCTTCTCTATTTAAATCAACTATTAAATTATGATTTATTAACCTTTTGCAATTTTAAATATATTTTTGCAGAAAATTATACCTGCTCTATGCAATCATAACTTAACCATGGCAAATTTGCGGCATATATTTTTATATTAAATTGCATATCAAATTTAATGATTGCCATAACATTTGTGATACCTTCCAGCCTGGATTACAATGGCGGGATAGAGAAGACTATAGCCCGCTATAATTCTTATACTACAGATGATTTCAAAAAAATAGTGCTTCAGGGTGTTCCCGGGGGTAACAATAAAGATGTTTATGGCATAAATTCTGTCTATTCAAAACTTATCATATCCACATCAGGTAAGTTAAATTTTCTCGTAAGGGCAATGGCACCTTTTATTTTAAAATTTGATAGGCTCTTAAACTACAGGGTTATAAGAAACATTGAAAACAACTCACAGGTAATTTACCTTACAAACGATGATTATTATTATTTATTTGCACACGGAAAATTTTTTGTCTGGAGTGAGCATGGGAACATACCATCCAGTTATACAGGGATTAAACCGCTAAATAATGCAATATATGCATTGATTAAGGATAAGCTCATATTCAGGAAAATCAAAGCAATGCACCTCATAAACTGCTATAACATGAATCTGGCCCCATTCAAAAATACCTTCTGTGTCCCCAATGGAGTTGACACTTCACATTTCTTTCCATCCGAAAGGGCCCATAGTTCAATTCGCCTCCTATTCGTTGGAAGGCTGGAAAAATCAAAGGGAATAGATAAAATCGTTAACGTATTTAAACAGAATCTTCTAAATATTGAATTCACAGTTGTGGGGTCAGGTGAACTGGAATCACTTTTTTCAACACCGGTTAAAAATGTAAATTATGTAAAAAACCCGGACAATGAAAAGCTTGCAGAAATATACAGGAACTCGGATGCTTTCATTTTCCCCTCTATGCTGGAGAATTTTGGAAATGTGGTACTGGAAGCTCTATCATCAGGGCTCTATGTTATAGGGTCAGAATCATTGAGGCCGCGATTTGATGATATTGAAAAAATGAATTTTCTTGAATATATAGAAAGCACAGAAAGTGCAATACTGAAATCACTGGAAGATCTGGATAGGAAAATCGAATACACGGGAAAATATGAAAACAGGATTAAAATGCACAATTATATTGCGGGCAAATATGGATGGGACGTTGTGCTGCCACAGTTTTATAATAAAATGAAGAATGCCTATTATAGTGAATGATATGCGCTTGCAGAGAATATTTAACTCTATCATTGAAATTTAAAAAACTAAAAATTTTATATTATATTGAAATTGAACCATTATGGCAACAGAAATTATATGGCACGGACATGCTGGATTCTCAATAAAGAATGCTGTTAACATACTTGTTGACCCGTTCTTCAGTGGAAACCCGCTGAGCAGCGAGGATGTTAATAGTATTAAAGCTGATCTGATACTCGTTACCCACGGGCATTTTGACCATGCTGGGGATGCTGTAACAATAGCTAAAAAAAATGGTTGTCCTATTGTCTGTTCTTTTGAGCTTTCAGAGATTATTAAAAAGGAGAATGTTGAAACAATAGACATTAACCCGGGGGGCACAATTGAATATAAGGGCGTGAAGGCAACGGCAGTTCCGGCAATACACTCATCAAGTTATAACGGTGCATATGCCGGTGAGGCAATGGGCTTTATTATTGATAATGGTGATATGAAAATATACCATGCTGGAGATACCACATTTTTTAAAGACATGGAGCTCATAGGAGAAATTTACCATCCCGATGTTGCAATGCTGCCCATTGGCGGCCATTATACAATGGATGTGGATGGGGCAATAGAAGCACTGAAACTTCTTAAAGTAAAAAATGCGATACCTATGCATTATAACACATTCCCGCCAATTAAGGCAGATGCTTCAGAATTTCAGAAGAAAGCGGAAAGGAGTGGTGTTAAGGCAATAGTTCCTGATATCGCAAGGCCTTTCAAGCTATAAAAATCCAATCAAACAACAATATTTTTATTTTTCCTCAGATATTTTTACTTTTCTTATAAGTGAGCCTGTTGAATAAAAGCATTCCGAATAGGTGGAATAACTCCCGCCTGCAAGGCCCGATGGGTCAATTTCATAGCCAAGGAACATACTGCTTTTAATCTTTCCGTGTTGCCTGAATATAAAATAGTTTATAGAATTCATAAGTATGGATTCTGAATAATTATTCATATAATAATCATTTATGTTCTGTGTTACCGTTATGAGAGAAGTCCGGAAGTGCCTGGAATTTCTAGCTAGCATATCTATAATCTCGGCCTCCCGGGAGTTTCTCAGAAACAGATGGCTTTCATCCATAACAACTATTTTCTCTCCCTCCTCTTTTTCAACTGTAGAAATTATATAGCTGAATACCAGATCGAAGAACGCATCACGGATGTCTGCATTTTTATGCCCGAACCGGAATACTATAAAATTTCCTTCAAGTTTTACAGGTGTTTTGAATGGCATACTGTAAACAGCTCCCTGTGTACTTTTATTTCGGGAATAGCCCAGCCTGATTTCAGAAATTAATTCATTGAATGTGGCAACTCCGGATTTTGACATTAACCCTGTTAAAATCCCGGTGATATTGTTTTCACCTATACCTGTCAGTTTTGCTATGGCAGTTGATATAATATTTGCCATTTCAGGAGTTTCAATGAAAAAATCTACATACTCCCCAAGAGATAGGTCTATCACGTGCCCGTAAGAGTATTCTCCTAGCGGGTCAATGACATAAACTTTCGCATTTCTGTTCTGATCCAGCAATTTTTTTGCAAAATAAGATTTTCCAGAACCTGTTTCGCCTGTTATGGCAATATTATATGAATTGCCCCTGAATGGCTCGAAGTAAAATGGCTTCCCGGTTATTGCATTGATTCCAAGTGGTTCTGCTGCCCGATCTGGAATAGGTGTAAATGAACAGGGGAAGAGTTCTGATATTGAAGCAGAATCCAGCATATATTTAATGCCCTGCCCCTGCAGTTCAAGTGGATCGAATGAATTTCTGTTAAAATAATGGAAAGTTTTTAACCTGAATCCAGCAGATTCCATTGTTTTTTTGAATATTTCAGCATTGGAGCGGAGAATAGCTGGATGCCCTGATATTACAGAGAACCTCACCGAAGCATTATATAGTTTCTCTTTCCCTGACATATATTCCAGTGCAGAGATCTGTTTTCTTATAAGCCCGGCGTAATGACCTGTTTTTGTATAAATTATTTCTGCCTTCCTGGATGCCAGAAGCCTTTTAACCTGCATCTCATGGTTCTTAATCCGGTTGATTTCCATGTTAATTTCAACCGTAAAACCCATTTTTTCAATAAGGGTTTGATAAAAGAAATCCTGGGAATAATCTGTATCTAGCAGATCAAAGTATGCCATGTAAAACCCGCCGGCATCTATATATTTTAACTCCGGGTTTACATTTGCAGGAAATATTGATTTAATTGTATTTTCATCATCAACAGCTTTTCCATGCAGGGCAGTGTTTGAAACGATAGCAGATATGTTTCTTTTCAATAAATCCATGGATGTTTCAATGGCTGATCCATGTGTTTTTAATATAACAAAAGTTCTGTAATAATTTTTGCCATTGTAAACTTCCGTTTTTGTTATAATATTTGCACTGCAATCCAGATTATCGATTACATTCATTATGGCCCTTATATGGTTTGATTTCTGGCTATCTGTATATAATTCCCGATTTTCTATTTCCACTGCTGAAAATATATCCTGCCCCAGGATGCAGAACAAAAACCCATTGCGGACAAATTTTATATTATGCCCTGCCATCCCGTGAAAATAGAGTTTTCTCAGTTTATAGATGTTCGAGAAGTCAAATTTAATGTATGCCATAAACCCGAAATATATTGCAACGGCAGAAATAGTAACAGGCAATGATATGGTGAAAAGTATTGCCGCCATAGATATTCCAGAAAGTATGATAACAAATTTCTCCACAGGCATTCCGTATATGTATGATTTAAAATTATAAACGTTTGAAGGAATTTTAATGTATACCACCATTTTCGTCGATAATTCCAGGTATCCGGCTTTCTGATGTATCCGGATCAATGCCGAAATTGATTCCTCCATTCAGCACAGAAACAGGATTTATATCGCTAATCCCGGAGGAGATTTCAGTTACAGCCGCATCCGTGTTAAGAAAATTCATAGTTCCCTGAAAATACCTGTACATTTCGGTAACAAAGAACAACGGTGCAGTTGCAGCTACATAAATCAATCCAATTTCAAGAAATGGATTATTGAATAGGCCTATAAGATAAAGAATAATTATGGTGAAAAAAGGGAAAAATGCAAGTTCAAAGAAAATCCTGTACAGTTTTAGTATTTGCTTTTCGCTGCCTGGGATAATCAACAGCAAAGATGCTACTGGCATAAGCAGAATAAAGAACAGAATTAGGGCCTGCCTGATTATAAGTATGCCGAAAAGGAGCATAATTGCCATGACAAATGTTCCGGTAAATAGAATTGATATAAGGCTATTTGAGAAAGACAGCCCGGAAAATTCCAGTCCGTACCAGCTTGTTTTTAACGAATATATATTATTATAAAATACCAGGGAAATACTGATAAATAACATGGATATTCTGTAGGATGCCTCAAAAAGTATGATGGCGGCGAATGTTTTTATTAAAAATTTAGCGGGCGGATATGGCTTTATAAATGAGTTGTATACAAGCATAACTATGGCAGAAATTGTTATTATTCCCAGAATAACGTCTGAATAAACATTATAAAAAAGATAGTTATAGAAATTAATGAATGGGGAATTCCCCTTTATAAACTGTTCATATGAATATTCCGGGTTAAGCCCGTATTTTACCATCATATGCCATAGCAATACTATTGAAGGCCGAGAGAGGTCTATTATAGCCTTTACGATTTCCTGGAAAATTGAGGTATAGGTCATACTTTACCGGTAACTACATAATTGAAAACGGTAAATAATATGCCGCTGATTGCCATAATAAATATTACTGTGCCTATAGCAGCATTCTTAAGCCGTTCCCTTGCCATTATTTTTTTGTTCTCATCAGTACTGAAGAAGTTTAGTGCAATCGGTATCCACAGGAGAGTAATAAGAACTGCAGATACTGATATAACTATATCATCTATTCTTCCCATCATTGCATTGATTGATGCAATGGCGTAGTCAATTAACATTTTTGGTAATAATACGAAAATATAAAATAATAACGGAAAAAATGTATGAATCAGAAGAGCTTTTTTTGCCTGTCCATCAGCATATTACCGGATGCAGGCAACCCGAGTTCCTGCCTGATAAATTTGATGGTATCCGGCGATAAGCCCTCATAATGGTTGTTTGCATATATGAAAACTGTACCCTGGCCTGAATCCTGCTTTTTAATTTTTCCAATCCATTGTTCAATTTCTCTGTGCCTGTTTATTCTTATTTCCCCAAGGTCTTTCTTTTCAAGCGATTTGTTCCCTAGAAAGCGCACATAAAGGTTCTCAGTGGTTTTAATTTCAGGTGTTTTTATATAATCCAGGACCGACCATACCATTGTTATTCCTGATTTCCGGAGGATTCCATAGACTTCATCTATGAACCACGAAGGATGCCTGAATTCAATAGCATATTTGATATTGTTGGGAAGCAGCTCTATAAAGTTCTCCAGAACACCAGTATTAATTGGAAAGTCCGGAGGCAGCTGGATAAGCACAGTGCCAAGCCTGTTATTTAACAAGGATATGTTTTTCATGAAATAGGCAAGATCGTCCTCACATCTCTCAAGGCGTGACTCATGTGTTATTTTACGTGGCATTTTAGGGGAAAAAAGGAAGTTCTCAGGTACAGATGAAGCCCATTTTTCCACTGTTTCACTATTCTGTGCTGCATAGAACGTAGAATCTATTTCCACAGTGTCAAATATTCTGGCATAGTCCCTGAGGTAGTTAGATGGAGATTCAGAGTAATCATAAATTTTTCCTTTCCAGAAATCATAGCTCCAGCCCGAGCATCCTGTACGGTAAATCATGGATAATGTAATTGGATAACAATAAATAATAATTCTTATCCCAATGGCATTATATTTTTACATTCATATTGGTATAAAATGATACTTTTCTTGCATTTGTTTCCCCCGGTTTACCATTCTCATTTTCATATTCCTTTACAAACGAGGGTTTGCCGAATACTTTTACAGGGAGTTTATCCGTGGAATTAAAATTCATTAAATATTTGCCTTTAATGCTACCCAGAGTATTCCTCAACTCAATGAAATCACTTTCAAGAAAATTGTGCACATACCAGTCCTTTCCGGGATATGGAGGGTCCAGGTAAAAAAATGTGTCCGGATCATTATATTTATCTATAACTTCACGGAAATCCATATTTTCTATTTTCATTTTTCTTATTTTTGATTCTGCCTTAAGAAGGTTGGATACATTCTTTCTATATGTGCCGAAAAGTGATTTGTCTTTCTTTCCATAGCTATTGCCCATTCCCCCGAAACCGGTGTTAAAATTAAAAAAAATTGAAAAAGCCTTTTCAATCTCTGGATTTCCCGTATCCATAACTATTCTACCATCATAATAGTCAAAAAACATTTTTCTGTCCCGTGCCACGGCATCGGCTGCCCTGTAAAGCTGCGAAAAGTTATTTTTAAGTGAATTAAATAATATAAAAAGTTCCCTGTTAAGGTCATTGTATACCTCAATCCCGGCATGGATATTGATGATCACAGAACCTGAACCGGAAAACACGTCAACAAACCTGGTGCATTGTGATATGTCAAACAACCGCTGTATTTCACCTACTATGGCAGTTTTCGATCCAGGGTATTTCATTATTCTCAACATATGAGATTTAATGTTATGCACATCTCGTATTTAATTTATGGTAGTACTGGCATGCCAGCAGAGACAAAATCCTGGAAAAAGAAGTAATAGCCACATCAATGGTTTTATATATAAATTGCAGTTGTATGAATATGGATGATACATATTCTTTTCTATCCAGCATATATGGAAAAAACCATTATGATATTGATAAGCCATTCCAGGAAATACTTGAATTTTATATGGGAAAGCATCTAAATCTCAGCCCGCTGGGAGCATATGCCGGGAAAGACCTGTATGAAACTACAGATTATATAGACAAAGTTTCACAGCCATTGCAGAAGATGTGGAGTATAGACGGAAAAAGGATAGATAGCATACTGATTAGCCCGATGGAAAAGCATGTCCTTGACAAATTGATACGTGAGTATGGCATAAGCAGGCCATATTTTCATGGGAAATCTATAATGGAGCACTACGCGATGGGGTATCTGGTAGCAGACCCCGGCATATACTGCATACTCACACTTACACACCAGACAGCATATGCCATACATAAATATGCACCGGACTTCCAGAAGGACTATGTGCCAGGGCTGATAGGTGATACTAAAGATACATTGCTCGGTGCAACATGGTTTACAGAGATTCAGGGAGGCAGTGATCTCGGAGCAAATAAAACCAGGGCTGAATCAGGAAATGGCCTCTGGTACCTTACAGGCGATAAATATTTTGCAAGCAATGCCGGCCTTGCAGATGTTGCACTTACATCTGCATTTCATGGAGACAATCATGGAGCTAAAGGATTATCATTATTTCTGATTCCCAGAAAGAACAATGATGGTGAATTGAATTACCGGCTCAGGAGACTCAAAGAAAAAAGCGCTACTAAAAGTGTTCCCTCAGGGGAGGTTGAGCTTGATAGTTCCGAAGCGTATATGATAGGTGATGCTGGGAAAGCAATATACTATATAACTGAGGATTTAATGGTATCAAGGCTAGACAACGCTGCGGCAGCCTGTGGGATAGCTAGAAAGGCGTACCTTGAAGCCTATTATTATACGGGGAAAAGAAAGACTTTTGGTAAACTGCTTATTGAACATCCGGGAATAGTAAAGGATTTGCTGGATATGGAGGTGCTGCTGGAAGGGTCTATAGCACTTACGTTTAAATCCATTGAACTATTCAACAATTCCATAAATTCAAAGCCGCCTTACGATGATGAATATAATTATACAAGGCTTATGACACATATAGTGAAAAACATTACAGCAGATTCATCAGCGAGAGTTACGCAGATGGCAACAGAACTACATGGGGGAATAGGATTCCTCTCTGAATTTCCAGTGGAAAGATGGCACAGGGAGGCACTTATAACACCCATATGGGAAGGTGCAAGCAATATTCAGGCACTTGATATGCTTGAGGCCATAATGAGAAAGAAGGCACACATAAAATTGCTCTCAGACTTTAAGAACATTCTATCTGAAATCAGGGAAGAGACGGCTACTGCAGAATCATGCTACAATTCATTGAAAAACAGTATAGATAATTTATTATCTATGGGAGTAGAGGAAGCACAATTCCATGCAAAATATAGCATGGAAGTTATGGGACATTCCATGGCGGCTATTCTATTAATCCATATAGGGAATAAAACCGGGAACAATGATTTTGTAAAGGCAGGATCATTATACGCCAGAAGGTTTGTAAAGAAAGAGGATTATGAAAGCAATGCTATCGGGCAAGCCCATGGAATCATCCATATAGATGGTGCGGAGAGGTCCTTGAAAAATTAGGTGGTAAAATGGGCAATGGATTTACAGTTATCAATATAATGAAGAGAGCTTCATCCCTTTTTCCGGAAAAGAAAGTTATATCTGGCAGCAGAAGTATTACATACAGAGACCTGTTTGAAAAGGTTTTGCGCCTGTCAACGTCCATGAACAAAATGGGCATTTCGAAAGGAACTGTGATTGCAGTTGCTGATTATAATTCAATAGAGTTTATGGAGTTATTGTTTGCCTCCAGCCTTACAGGTTCAATCATATATCCCGTAAATATAAAACTTCCATGGAATATGGCAATGGAAACGGTA
>JAKAAU010000046.1 GCA_021802165.1 Thermoplasmata archaeon | reverse complement strand
ATGCTGCGAATCTGCGGCAGAACCTCCATTGCCGAATACTATCAGTTTTCCATTTCTATTAAAAGAATTTACAATTCCATCTGCTATTCTCCGTATCTGATTATCATCTATATTTTTCCTGGCAGTAATTCCTTCCTGTTTGTAGGCTTCAAGATCCATTATCAGTAAATAATAAAATATTCTTAAATATATGTTTTTAACCTGAAAGTGGGAAGCCCCGTGCGTTAGCTTGGAGAGGATGTCACTTGATTTCAAAACATTAAAAATTAATTATTGAATTATTAATACATTTTCTAAAATATTAATATTAGCTCACACAGGTAGTCTGACAACTTATAAATTTAGAAAAAATTTAATTATATGATGCCATAACCTACTAATGTCTTACATATTATTTCCGAAACATATAGAGTTAAAGGATAATAAGAGTATATATATAGACAAAGAAACAGTAAAAGATGAAGAATCCTTTTCCTTATTAATTCCGGAAAGTAAGTCAGATATGATACTTCAATTTTTGAAAACCCACAGGGGTTTTGCAAACGCAACCCCCAGCTTCGATCACGGTGAAGATTATGGGATTTCTAGAATATTGAAGGCTCCATGGGAATTACACATCAGGATATATAATGAATCCTATTTTTCAGGTTATTCACGAATACAGGCACATATAGAAATAGCAAGAAAGTATCTTCAGCATTTAAACTTCGCCTATGTTCAGCCTGTTATTTATGAGCCATTCAGATTTTATAAATCTATATTTGATGAATTTATACTTGCATATAGAACAAGATATATGGTTGAGAATATACAGGATAATTACTGGTTCAGACTTATGAATCCTGAACTGCTTATTCCATGGTCACCTGTTGCACTATTGAAGACTACTGCTGGAATGGTATCTGATAAATTGAAGGAATATTTTACAAAAGAAAGAATGTAATACGTCTTACTGTTTGAGGATTAACCCAATGTTTATATAAATGGTTTCTATCTCAAACCGATATGTGGAAATTCATGCCATTCAACAGCAGCGGTATGCGTATTGTTTTCATAATATTAAATTATAAAAATCATAAAATTTTATCTTGCATGAAGGTGCATCTGTAAGATGAATCTTAAACTCTCATCATTACCATATTTCCAGAGGTGGTTTATAGTTGGGGCTATAATAGGTATCGTTGCAGGTGCCGGAGCCCTGGCATTCTATTATGCAATAAGGCTCTTTGAAATCATATTTTTCACCCATGTTGTGGGCATGCCAATACCCAGACCGCTGGGAGAGGGAGGGTCTACTGTATATCATTTTTTTGCACTGCGTTATTATCTTATCCCCGTAGTTGTTGCTGCCGGCGGCCTTCTGAGCGGTATAATAGTTTATACATTTGATCCCTCATCAGAGGGTCACGGTACCGATGCTGCAATAAGGGCCTTTCATAATAATCACGGGAAGATAAAAAGGAGAACGCCGCTTGTAAAGACAATAGCATCCGCAATTACTATAGGTTCAGGTGGAAGTGCAGGGAGAGAGGGTCCCACTGCCCTGATTGCCGCAGGTATAGGATCATTTCTTGCCGATGTACTGGGACTCAGTCCCAAAGACCGGAGAATAGCCGTGGCAGTCGGAATCGGTGCAGGAATCGGAACAATATTCAAGGCACCAATAGGTGGAGCAGTTCTCGGCGCAGAAATACTGTATAGACGTGATTTTGAATCAGAGGTAATATTTCCATCACTGGTTGCATCATCCATAGGTTATTCCATATTTGCCTCTGTGGTCGGATTTGAACCCATATTCGGTGACTATATTGAGACATTTAGTGTATTTAGATTGCCATTTTATGCTGTTCTGGGGCTTGTTGCCGGTGTAATGGCTATACTTTACATTAAAACATTTTATGGCATCAGGAATGTATTCAAGAAATGGCATGTGCCGAATCATATAAAACCTATGATAGGAGGTGCTGTTGTGGGTATTATCGCCCTTCTATTTCCGGAAATACTGGGAACCGGATATGGCTGGGTCGAAATCCTTGAGCTTGGAAAATTCAATGAACTTGTGACATTTGGACTACCTATACTTCTTATACTGATCCTGTTGCCATTTGTCAAAATTATAGCAACATCATTTACTGTATCATCCGGTGGGAGTGGAGGCGTTTTTGCCCCGGGAATATTCATCGGTGCATCCATTGGTGCCCTTTTTGGTGTTTTCTTTCACTTTCTAGTGCCGGGTATTGTACCGGAGGTGGCACCATTTGTCATAATAGGCATGTTATCTTTCTTCGGTGCAGCAGGAAAGGTTCCTCTGGCGGTGATACTCATGGTCGTCGAAATGACAGGAAGTCTCCAGCTTCTTCCAGGTGCAATGCTGGCAGTTTCAATTGCATACATTGCTTCAGGAACAAAGTATACTATATATGAATCACAGGTAGAGCAGAGACGGGATTCCCCTGCAAATATGGGAGAATACCATACTCCGCTTCTTCTGGAAATGAAGGTTTCCAGTTTAAAGATAAGAAACGACATATACGCAGACCTCTATTACACCATATACAGGGCTGACAATATAATGAAGGACAATGATCTTCTTTCACTTCCGGTAGTTTATCATGACAAGCTTATGGGTGCTGTATATTTGTACGATATTGATAATAAATCATACGGTTATGTAAAGGATTACTATAAGCCTGGAATTTCCTATATAAAACTAGACAATAGCGCAGAGAACGCATGGGAGCTAATGATGAAAAACAGAACAAAATGGTGTGCGGTCGTTGATGATGGTAAATTTATTGGTATTATTACACTTGAATCAATACTTGACAAGTATGAGGAAAATGTAAAGGTTATACGAATCGGAGACAGCGAATAATGTATAAATTTTTGACCAAAATATAAATAATATGATTGAAATATGGAATACATGAAGATAAAGATGCCAGAGCTGAAACATTTGTTCCTGTTATCTTTTATAATAGAGCTTGCAGGATTTGCCATAATATCCTCACTGCCTATTCACGATCCTGCTCTTTATCAGAGCTTTAAATCTGAGGATAATGCAATTGTATCCCAATCATTTTTCCCCATGTGGCTGAGCATATTCCCCCATAATCTTTTAATAGCATCCATAGAGTTCATACCAATTATCGGAATCCTTATGTTTCTATTCTCTATAGGTTCTACAGCATCCGTTATAGCTGTGGAGGGTACTGCAGATCATATAAATGGTTTTGCAATATTTGCAACACTCATGCTTTTACCACATTCATGGCTGGAACTCCCAGCATATGCGGTAGCCGTGAGCTCCGGGACCTATCTTCTGTACTATCTTATAAAGGGAAAATTGAGAGATAATTATAAAAAAATTATTTATATGTACATTTTCATAGTTGTAGAGCTCGCATTTGCCGGAGCCATAGAAACATCAGAAATCCTGCTGGAGGAATCTGCACATCCCCTGAATGCATTTTATATGTGGATACCGGCAGTATTTATAATTGCATTCCTCATATGGCTATACAGGCATATAAACACTGGAGAATACGGGCATAAGCAAAAGGAATATGATGAATATGATTTTAACCAATTTTAAATATATATAAAATATACCCGTGTATTGAAAGTAGGATATTTTGGCGAACCTGGAGCATACAGCAATATAGCTGCTATGCAAATGATACAGGGCGATTACGTTCCCCTAGAATCAGTGCGTGCCGTTTTTGATGCCCTGAGCAATAAGGAAATAGATGCCGGTGTGGTTCCCATAGAAAATTCCATTGAGGGTTCCGTAAATCAAACATATGACTTTCTTTTTAAAAGCAATTTTTCAATAGTTAAGGAACATTATTTAAGAGTAGAACACTGCCTTATAGCCAAACAGGGAGTGCAGCTAGGCGATATAAAATACGTACTTTCCCACCCTCAGGCCCTATCCCAGTGCTCGGAGTTTATTTACAAACATGGTATAAAGCCGGTAAGTGAATATGACACTGCAGGAAGTGTTAAAATTGTAAAGAATTACAATAAAAATACATATGCTGCTATAGCCAGTGAACTTGCGGCCAGAATAAATAATATGGAAATAATTGTTAAAAACATAGAAAATACACATAATAACTATACACGATTTTTTCTTATATCAGAGAATCCTGTTCTGCCCGCGGGACATTCCAAGATTTCACTGGCATTTTCAATTGTTAACAGGATAGGTGGCCTTTATAATATACTGAAAGTGTTCAATGATGATAATATAAATATGACCAAAATAGAATCACGGCCAATTCAGTACAATCCTTTCAATTATCTATTTTTCATAGATATAGAAAAGAATGATCGATCTGATCATGCAATTTCACTGATCCGTAAAATGACTACCCAGTTCAGGGTACTGGGCACATACGAATCAGCACCGGTTCCAGAATAATTGAATCACTTAATGGTGTAGTGTTTCAATTTTATAGAATTAACTATCCAAATGCCACTAAAAACACCTCAATTTTTATTTCTATATAAACATTTATTTACAATGTATTAATCTAAATTTATGTTAACCTTTGAAGATTCCTTTGAGGTAAAGACCACGCCGGAAAAATCATATAATCAGGTAGCTGACCTGGAAGAGCTGGTAAAACTGGTGCCCGATCTTATAAGCCACGAAAAAATAAGCGACACTGAAATGAAACTGACAGCTAAGGCAGGAGTATCATTTATAAAAGGTAAATTTGATTTAGTTCTTGATGTAACCGAAAGTGAGGCTAACAAAATGATTACGTTAAAGGGCAGAGGCAACGGTTCAGGCGCGTCTGTAGATTTTACCCTTAATTTCCAGTTTACGGGGGAAAATGATCAGACAAAAGTTCAGTGGAAGGCTGAAATGAACATTGTGGGAACTGCTGCCAGCATGGGTGCAAGGATGATGAAAAGTGCAGCGCAAAAATATATTACCAAGCTTGTTGCTAGCTATAAGAAAGCACTTGAAGAAGAACAGGTGGAATAATATGCCTGTAGATTCAAAAACTTTCAATTCATCTGAAAATGTAGATATTAAAAAGTATATTTTAGAATTTCTGGAAAAAAACAGGGAGAACGCATATACATTGAAAGAACTGAAGGAACATCTCGGGAATCAACATGAAGAATGGATGATCCATATGGAACTTACCTCATTAATCTGGGCAGGTAAGGTACAGTACAGGGATATTTATGATGATAAAGGGAGACTTATCCGTTATTTCAAATTCAATGACGATCAGGCAGGTAAAGATTCCGGTTCATAGACATATTTATATGAGTGTAATAATTCGACATCTATGATATATGAATTTGAGGGGAAATCCCCTGTAATAGGTAAAAATGCCTATATTTTTGAAAACGCCACTATTATCGGCAATGTCCATATCGGAGATAATGTATGGATTGGTCCAGGGGCGGTTCTACGTGGTGATTACGGAACCATAAATGTTGGTTCATATTCAGCAATTGAAGATAATTGCGTGATTCATGCTAGGCCTGGAGAAGAAACAGTAATAGGTGAGCATGTTACCATCGGACATTTATCCGTGATACATACCGGAAAAATAGGTGACTTTGCCGTAATTGGAATGAATTCAACGGTTTCGGATTTTGCAACTATCGGTGAATGGGCTGCTATAGGCGAGGGAGCGGTTGTTAAAAATAATAGTATAATTCCAGAAAAATCCATTGCTGTGGGTGTGCCTGCCAGGGTTGTCGGTACAGTATCAGATGACTATATGGCGCTGTGGAAAAAATATAAGGAAAATTATAACAGTTTCTGTACAAGATATGCAAAAAATCTTAATAAATATAATTTAGGTTAATTTAGTTAGATTTAGATATTATTTCTTCTATCTTTTTATAATCGGGTTCCTTGCCTGCATCCTCGCTGACCCATTTATATATAATTTTTCCATTCTTGTCAAGAATAAATACCGATCTCTTTGAAGCTGTTAATTTGTTTATGTTGAGGAAGTTTTTGTATAAAACACCATATTTCTCTGATATTTCCCTGTTGCCATCGCTTAACAGATCGAATTGCAGGTTATTTTTCGTTGCAAATTCCTTGAGCGAGAAGGGTGCATCAACACTTATTCCAATTACTTTTGCCTTCAGTTTGTTAAAGTTTGCCATGGAATCCCTGAAAGTACACATCTCCTTTGTACAAACTGATGTAAATGCTCCAGGAAAGAATGCAAGTACTGTAACATTACCCCTATAATCGGATAATTTTCTGCTTTTCAATCCTGTATCCAATGCCTCAAAATCCGGCGCTATTTCTCCTTCGTTTACCATATTTATCATTAATGCATACCATCAGTATATAAAAATATGATGTGGCAGTATTTGCAAACAAGCTCTTTATAAAATTAATAATATTATTGCTGATATGCAAAACTCGATAATGCAAAAGTTAAGCTGGATGAGGGCTATTGAATGCCAATAAATAATCAAATATTATATTATCAGAATTTATTTATTAAAAAATGTTCTGCTGCTTTCAGGGATTTTATTCCAGTCTTCCATATACCTTGTTATATCATCTACTGTATTAATATGGCTTCCCAGTGTTTTTATTAAATTATAGGGTACAGAAATAGCTCCAACGCCCATTATACCTGCCCTTACTATGTGTTCCGGATTGGAAATATTTGTAATGAGAACCTTTGAATCAAATTTATTATTTTTCAAAGTTTCATTTACGCTGTATGCTAACTCCATGCCATCCTTACCATTTTCGTCTATGATCCCTGTCCTTATGGAAACGTATTCAGCATAGTTCTGTGCTGCCATAATAGCTTGAACAGAATTATAAACCGAAGAGGCTGAGCATTTTATTTTCTTATCGTTCAATTTTAATATGGCTTTTAATCCCACAAGGGTTGCCGGTATTTTTACTATTACATTCATTCCAAGAGAATGGATTTTCAGAGCCTGCGACATTATAGTATCAAAATCCTGTGTAACTACCTGAATGTGTACTTCTCCATTAACAAGTTTAATAATACTGGTTATTACCTGTTCTGTCGTGTTGCCCTTGGCTACTTCATGAGCAATTGAGGTTGGATCGGTTGTGACGCCGTCTATAAATCCATAATCTGAAATTTCCTTTATTTCATCAACATTGCAGCTATCAAGAAAGAATTTCATTTTAATCCGGTTATAATTATTTTTTTCTATATATAACTATTTGTTTGTACTAGAGATTTTAGAAGCTTTCATATGTATGTAGTCAAATAACAGCTGGAAAGAATCATTAAGAAATAATTAATAATAGAATGATAATAACCTTTTATGGATATCGAAAGTATGAAAGATGTCAAAACCATAACAGAGAAAAATATTAAGGATATGTATTCTGATGCAGTTGAAAATTTTACAGTAAATAGCATAGTAAACAATAGCGATAGATACGATGTATCCACTGAGTTTGATTTTGCGGGATTTCATTATACCGTTTACCTCAGCATAGATACAGAGGGAAAAATTACCAAATTCAGCCAGATAGCCAAGACAAAAATAGAGTGATATAATCATTCCGGAAATATTTTAATAATAACTAATGCATATGCTTATATGAAAAGCATAGAAAATGCATGGAAGGTTCCGCTATCAACCGGTGGCATATTCAGAATAGTTATCAATGAGGATAATATTGAACTTTACAGGATTTTTTCAGGGAAATATATAGCAGAGGAACTAAGGTTGAAGAAGGATATGGAATATACTGATTCCTTGATAGTTCCAGGTGCCACTGATCCTGTTGAGCCCGCAGATCTATTTAACAGAATAAAAAATATGGTAAAAAAAATAACTGCAGAATATTATAAGAGTGAATCGAGCAAAATTGAAGAGATATCAAAAAATAAGACGGTACAGAATTACGAAATGATAGGTCTGGGGGACATCAAAAATATAGAAATATCAAATTTTAATGATGAGAAATTCCCGGAGCTTACAATCAACAATGAAAAATTCCTGCTGCCATTTGGAAATTTTACCGATCCATCAAAAGATGATATAGGGAGATATAATGAATATAAGGAAATTATATCAGGTCTAAAAGATAAGCTTCATCTGGAATAATTTCAATCTTTATTCTGTAATTTTTTGTTGATAATCTCTGAAAATTCCTCTGGTTTATCTATATGCGGGGTATGCCCGGAACCATCTATTATAATAAGTTCGCTGCCTTTTATCCCGGCCTTTAAAGCCTCGCCGTAACTAAGTGGTATTACATGATCCTCCGTTCCCCATATAATAGTCGTAGGACAGCTTATTGCTGCAAGATCTTCCTGTGTAATTTTTTCCTCCCTTTTTCCATTATTATTCATAATGCGCCTCAGCGCATCCCTGTTTTTATAATTCCTTGCTTTGAGGATGGAATCAATAAGACTTTCCACAGCCTGCGGTCCCTGCTCTGCCGGCGTAGGAGATATACCTGCACTGTCCACCGGGAAAAGCATATCCGGCTGTGCTATTGACGATGCAAATTTCAATCCTATCCAACCTCCATATGAGTTTCCGACAATAGAGAAATTTTTCAGTCCCATGGCGTCTATAATAGATTTTATTGCCTCTGCCTGCTGTATTATGGTATAATCTATCTCCGGCTTATCGGAATGACCGTGACCAAGAAGATCCACAAAAATGGGTCTGAGTCTGGAATCAAGAAAAGGCTCACTTTTCAGCCAGGTATTACCTGTTCCGCCCAATCCATGTAGAAAAATCACTGGGTATCCCGTACCCCTGTCAAGAAGAGATATTCTTCCATATTGAGTCTGGTAGTACTTTCGTTCCATTTTACTCACGTGATCTTGAGGCAATTTTCATGGCTTCATCTATATTTTCCAGTTCCATGGCTATATCAGAAACAGAATCATACAGATAACCCATGCTTGTTTTAAATTCTTTTTTATCCTTTTTGGTTTTAATTGTATCCATTATGGCATCTATCCTATCCAAAGCATTTTTCCCTAGATCGAAGGCCTGGTTAATATCAGTATCCCTCATTATATTGATCTTACCGTACAGGGCTTCGAAATAGTTATCCCAGTCCTCGGATTTTTCTGATAATTCCATTACTTTATCGTAGATTTCCAGTGCGATTTTCTGTTTAGACTTTATAGTGGACAGTGCTTCTGCCTTTGAATTATTGGCAAGTGCAAAAAGTTGCGGGTCTTCCATGGCATCTGCAACAGTTATTGCCTGATCGAAGTAAGTTATAGCATCATCCTTTTTCCCGCTGTCAAGATATATATAGCCAATGTTTAGCAAATCCATGACCTGCAATTCCCTATCATCC
>JAKAAU010000045.1 GCA_021802165.1 Thermoplasmata archaeon | reverse complement strand
TTTTAGGGCTTTCTGAAACCTGTTCAAGTATAAGCATATCAGATAAATGGTATCTCATGAATCTATAATATTGAAAGTGTATATATATGTATCTTTTTAGAAAAAGATATTACTTAATAAAAAGCAAGTCTCTCTCTGACTGTGAAAGCAAATCGATTTTCTCTTCCATCTGTGATACAAAGGAATCTCTCACTTCACTGCTTCTGGAGCCAAGCAACCTCATAGCATTCCCTATTGCAACATGATACCCATAAAAAATTTTAATTCCATTATACTCCCGGTGAAGCAGTTCCCTTATTGTTCTGGATTGCATAACCCCTCCTATGGATCCCACCGCCACCGGCTTTTCAAAATTTTTTTTCATACCATCTATCATTAATTTTATCTCGTTAAAAGCCATGTAAAGCACATTCTCTGAAATCTTATCGCCCTTTTCAGCCTCTGTGTCGACATCCATTGCCAGTGAAGCCATGACTCTTTTATTAAAATGCGCTTCCAGATCGGCAACAAGGTCACGGAGCGGAAGTTTGAAATGTTCCTGCAATTTCTCAATAAGTGATGTTTTTCCTATAATGCCATCATAGCTTTTTTCAGCCATTTCTATTCCATTCCTTGCAATCCAGTAACCGGAAGCAACATCATCCGTAAGGTAACTCCATCCGCCAATCCTGTTAACTTTCCCATCTTTAATATAAGCTCCAACGGAACCGGTGCCCAGTGCAGTAACTATTCCATCATCGCCCATTGTAACAAGGTATACTGCAGCCTCTCCATCATTTGTTATTACAGCTTTTCCATCGGATATGGCTTCAATAGACTTTACAATTGATTTAATCTCCTCTGTGTATGCAATAGAATCGCCATATCCAGCTATTCCATAAATAGAACCGGTGATGGAAACGCTTCCAGCCATCTTTTCAGCATTTTTAATAGCTTTTAAAATATTTTTTCTTGAAGTTGATGCTGTAACACTGCGGACATTGCTCGGGCCGGCAACTCCAAATCCAGCAAGTCTGTAATTCTTCTCATCCACTATTATGGCGGCAGTTTTTGTTCCTCCACCATCTACTGAAAGTATCATACGTCCATGAGCAAATAGCATTTAAAAAGATTTTGTATTATCACATAATTTACGAAATTAGTAGAAATAATACGAAAATTTTATTTATTAAATGAGCATATAGAACACTATGCCTTTAAAAGTTGGAATACTGGATTCAACACTCAGGGAGGGTGAACAAACTCCCGGGGTGCTTTTCAATAAAAATCAGCGAATAGAAATTGCGCAACTTCTATCAGATGCACATGTTGCAATGATTGAAGCAGGTCACCCACTGGTCTCGCCTGATATTTACTCTGCTATAAAAGAAATAATGGATATGAAAGCTTCCGGGATGATCAATTCAGAGATAATTGCGCATAGCCGTGCTGTCAATTCTGATATCGATTCCGCAGCATCGCTTGGCGTTGATAGGATAGCAATATTCTACGGTGTAAGTGATATACATCTGGATAACAAAACACACAGGAGCCGCACAGAGGCACTGGATATAATATATGATTCAATAAGTTATGCTTCCTTGACAGGGATACCCGTAAGATTTACCGCAGAGGATGCTTCCAGGACCGATATAAACTTTTTGAGGAATGTGGTAAGGACAGCTGTGGATGCAGGGGCAGACAGGGTTTCAATAGCAGATACTCTTGGAATACTGACCCCGGAGAAAACGGCATATATATTCAATAATTTAAGTGATATAAAAGGTGTTGAATACGATTTCCACGGGCACAATGACATGGGAATGGCACTTGCAAATGGACTGGCTGCTGCAGAATCCGGCGCTACCATCATACATTCCACTGTTAACGGCCTGGGTGAAAGGGTTGGAATAATCCCGACACAGGCCCTTGGTGTGCTGTTGAATTACCATTTAGGTGTGGATGCCATAAACCTTCTTTCACTTAAACCTCTTTCTGAACTTATTGAAAAATACAGTGGAATTACAATGCCACCTAATTATCCGGTAACCGGATCCACTGCCTTTACACATAAATCGGGGGTGCATGTAGACGGAATAATAAGAAATCCAGGAACATATGAGTTCATGGATCCTTCAAGGCTTGGCTTGCAGCATTCTTTCACCATAGACAAATATTCAGGAAAACACGCACTGCGTGAAAAGCTGGCAAATATGGGAATCAACGCAGATGATAATAAAATATCATATATGCTGGAGAAAATTAAGAATAATAATATGGTTTACAGTGAGGATGACCTGAAAGAAATAGCAAATTCAGACAATCAAAGACATTATGTAAAGTGAAAGCAGTGTAAAAAACAGTACAGGCACAGCAAGGATAAACCCCGTTTTCATATAATAGGAGAAGGAAATCTTTATGGAATTTTTCCTTTCAAGGGTATATAGCCATAGAAGTGTGGCAAGTGACCCTATAGGCGTAAATTTCGGCCCTATGTCATTGCCTATTATATTGGCATACATAAGCAATCCGGGATGTGCTATCCCCGATATTGCTATATCGCCTATCATGACCGATGGCATATTGTTCATGAATGCCGCATTCATGGCAAAGAAGAACCCTGTTGTAATTATGGGGAATGGGCCAGGGAGCGAGGAAAAGTAATTCAATATAACAATGTATATAGAATCGAGCCCATTGCTGCTTACGCCGAATACTATTATGTACATTCCAAGTGAAAACAAAACAACCTGCCACGGGGCAATTTTTATAACATGGTTTGCATCTATTCTCCCGCCAAGTCTGGCAACAATATAAAATATCAGGGCAAAAGGCATCGCAATAAAGGAAATTGGGACTCCTATGAACCCTGATAGAAAGTAAAGAACCATAAGGAGTACTGTGGCTGGAAATGCCATCAGGAATATTCTTCTATCCTTTATGAATGAAGAAGGTTTTACTGCAGGGTCAGTGTGAAAATCATCCCTTATATTTTTGCGATAGTATATATACAGCACAAACAGGCTGGAGACAACAGATACTATGTCCGGGATAAGCATAATTTCAGTATACCTTGAAAACGTTATATGGAAGTATCCAGCAGTTACCAGGTTGACAAGGTTGCTGACAATAAATGGTATGCTGGCAGTATCTGCAATAAAACCTGTTGCCATAATAAACGGGAGTATCCTGTTTTTTGAGAAATTTGACCTGTAAAGGATTGCATAGACTATAGGTGTAAGTATAAGCGCGGTACCATCATTTGCAAAAATTGCGGATATGCCGGAACCCAGGAGAATTATAAGCATAAATAATTTTTTTCCATTCCCCCTTGAATACAGTGCCATTTTGTAGGCAATAAATTCAAAGAATCCTGCTTCATCCAGTATCAGTGAAATTATAATAACAGAGATAAATGTAAAAGTGGCATTCCAGACTATATCCCATACTGTTATTATATCATGTAAAGTTGAAATTCCCAGGATAATGGTAACAACTGCACCTGCCAGTGCAGAGTATCCAATGCCTATATTTTTCGGCTTTTTAAGTACAAGTACCAGTGTGATGGCGAATATGAGAAGTGCCAGGTAAAATAATAATGTCATTTGTCGTTGTTATCGCATTCTACACAATTGCATGCTAAATCTAATTTATTTCCTGCATTTTCAGTAACACGGAGAACATCTTCCAGTAACGTGTCAGATATGGAGTATATAATATTCTTCCCGGACTTCCTGCTTATGGTCATCCCATTTTCCCGGAGTTCCTTTAACTTGTGGGATATTAATGGCTGTTCAATATTAAGTGCGTTGACAATATCAGACACAGGCATATCTTTTTCAGATAATAATTTCATAATATGCAGCCTTATTTCATCTGACAGCATTTTATATATGTTAACATCCCTGATTTTTTCCATCTGGCAAGTTATCAAATACATATATAAATAATATTTCATATGTAATTATATACATATGAATTAAATACGTTGATCCCATATAAAAGAATGAAACTGCTGGTATTATCGGACATACACGGAAATTTTGATGCCCTGCAATCGGTATATGATAAAGAAAAATATGATAAAATGATATTTTTAGGCGATGCCGTGGATTATGGCCCTGAACCGGACAGGGTTCTGGATTTCCTCAAGGCCAATAGCGACATAAATATACTTGGAAACCATGATAACGCAGTACTCACCGGTTCCTCCTGCAACTGTTCCTTTGATATGCTTGAGCTCAGTGATTACACAAGGGAGCATATAAGTATGAAATTACTGGGTAAAAATGATATGGCTCTTCTTAAAACATTTAAATTAAATACTGACACTGAAATAGATGGAAAGAAATTCTATATGGCACACGCGTCGCCATACAACAACCTTGATGGATACCTGTTTGCCAACGAAGCTGAAAAGGTGTTTAGGGACAAGCCATTTTTTGATAGCCATGATTATATACTCATAGGGCACACACATTTTATGATGGTTTACCGCAATAAAATAATCAATCCGGGAAGCGTTGGCCAGCCAAGGGATTTCACCGGCAAGCCATCATATGCAGTTATAGACACTGAAACCATGGCTATCTCATTTAAAAGGGTCACATATGACGCTGAAAGTATGCTGGAGAAGCTAAAAACATCGATTCCCGACAGGGATATATATGAAAAGTTGAGGAAATATTATGTATGAGGAAGAGAAAACCAACTAATAGGGATGCTATAATAGGCAAGCTAAACAGAGCTATCCATGGTTTATAAGATTTTACATAATAAAAGGAAACTATTTCGGAAGTTTCTACATCATCTGAATGGATAGATGAACAACCTGGTACGGATATATTCCCTAAAAGGTAATAGATTTAAAATTTATAATAATATTTTTATTCCGTTTTTATCAGGAATTATGGAATTTTAATTGAAAGTGTATTATTTGATAATTAATCCCATGGAAATAGCATTCAAATTCATATAATTTTGATGAGATTGCAGATGATCAGGTATAAATACTGGAAACTAATATAAAGATTGACCGGTAAATTATTAAATAATAAATTATTTATTAATATTGTTACTGAAATATATATATATTTATGTATTAATATCATTATGAATAGGAAAAGGGTAATAATAGGTGTAACAATGGCACTAATTTTTGTTTTTACGGCTTTTTCACCTGCGATAAGCAATAACACAAACATTGCATCATCCGTGCCGGAGATAGCTAGCATCAGTAATAGCATCAATAAAATACCTGTATTTAATATAAAGCCTGCCGGAAAAGCATACGATTTTAATAATAACGGTGTAACATTTTCAGGCAATGATCCTTATATTAAATTAAATAACCAGTATTACCCATCACAATGGATCATATCAAATAATACAAATAGCCAGAAATTAAACATTATAGATAATAAAAAAATAGTTAGTAAATTTCAAAATTCTGCGGTGGAAATATTAAAAGATAAATCTATAAAAGTAGCGTATATTTATTTATTCTATAATAACAGTGTGCATGCAGATATAACGATTAAAAATTTAAAAAATACAACAGGCAATTATACAGTGCAATTCAATTTAATGTTGCCGTCCAGTAATATAATGGAAAATAACCATAATATAAATAATGAATTCAGTAATGTTTACGCAAACAACAAATATATTAATTTAATCAATATAAAAAATCCATACAATAGCTTATCATTCAACAATGTAATGATAAATCCTTCGGCTTCATTTCCTTTACACACAACAATAATGAAAGATAATAGTTATGCTGTTCTAAACATGGCATATAATGTAATATTAACAAAAAATGAAACATATACCATAGACCCTGTAATAGAAACCTATGAGGGTTCCAATGTTGTCACTTATGGCACTATAACAACAGGCATAAGTACGGGCGCATGCCTGTTTAATTCAAATGGTAAGGAAATTGGCGTAATAACAGAAACGGCACAAACTGGAAGTACTTTGTATGCCGATTCTACAAAAGCTTATGTAGAAATAGATACCACATTCAGCCCAACATCATCTTCATATGATGTCAATTGCATAGAACAAAAAATCGTTGATAGTAATGGGGGGAATAGTAATTTTGTGGAAAGGAATTATTATAGTGCTCTTCAATATCATGAAGAACAATCTTGCCCAAAAATACAAAGTGCTATAAATGCGGCATTTTTCTTCCTTAATTCCATATTGGCTATTGAAGGAATATCGATCCCAAATCCGTCATCATTGTTCTCATCAAGTAGTGATGTTTCCGCCGGAGATGTGACCAATGGATATCAAATCACAGCAAACGCCGGTACAACTACATCAGCAAAAGCCGGTGTTTACTGGAATCCAATAACACTTAGTTACTGGACTTATCTGTATGG
This sequence comes from Thermoplasmata archaeon, assembly GCA_021802165.1. The sequence goes on along the minus strand of JAKAAU010000045.1, from coordinate 2,969 downwards.
ATTCATACCCGAATACCATACATATGATGTACATGAATTTGGAGACTGCTTAGAATTTCATTTTCAACAGCCATACGGAACACACACTAATCCCTATGCCGATCCAATGACCTATACAAGCACATTTACAATAACTAACAGTGATATGAAACCAGTAGAATTTGAAAACCAGCAATATAAGGCACAGATAAGTGAAAACTTTGATCTTGAACAGTATTCAAGCACGTGATAAATATGAGAAAATCTACAATTAAATATTTAGTAATATTAATCGTAATTATTATAATTATATCATTTACAGGTTACAATTTTGAAACAGAGCCAAAAACAAATATAAAAACAACAATAGATCAGAAACAGCTAAAAAATTGCATAGCTAAGAATATAACTTATGAATTAAAATACGTTAATTTAACATATGGAAAATCTAAAGTAGAATATGTTATTGAATACTGGTATATACCACAGATATATACAACAGGCGAGAGTGGTTATATAGGCAATATACAGGTATACAAACTCAATCAAACACTAAATTTTCCATTAACATCAACGGCCATTGAAATAAAAAATATTAATCTTAAGTTAAATAATTTTCCAGGGTTATTCAACAAGCCAGCAGCTTACACATGGAATAATAAAACCATTGAATGGAGTTTATGCACTGTGTTTCATTCTTCAGACAATAATTCAATATACGTTTCATTTAATATAGTGCCGGTATACAATGTCTGGATATACCATTTCACTGGAAAACCAATTACTTTCAATTATAATTATACTTTAGAATCCAGGCCCTCCCTGTATAACAACACAGTATCACAAGTTGGTACCCACCTCTGAGAATACCGGAACCCCCTATATTTAATTTAACTTTCATTTCCCCGGGCTCGCCGGTTTTCTGCGAACCTGTTAATAGATTTTAAGGCCGTTATCTCCCATAACACTGCATATTTAGTGATATCACAATTAATAAAAACCACAGGAAAATTGGTAATATTGAAATAATAAAACATGAAATTTAGAATAACATATTCCACAGAAAATGATGAGTTAAGGTTTAAATATATTCCCTACGTTTTCAATAGAGAAGTAAATTGCATTGCACCACATGAATATTAGGGACAGGTATCCTGCCAACCAGCCAATAGGCCCGCTTTAATTTCTTTGTAAAAAGAAAGACGGCAAGTATAAGCCTCACTGCTTGACCTTAAAGTAGTTAGCAATCAACATTAGATGATTTAATTATTTTATTGATTTTAGATCGAAAAATTCCTGATAAATGCCACTACTCCAATCATATCGCCATATACATATCAGAACGTTTTTAAACTGTTAGATGGATTTATAAATGTGATATTAATAATGGTGGATGAATTATGGTACCAGAGCCGGGCTAGTTCACACTGCCAGGGCATTATATGCCCTTAACTGGATGGACATGGCTCCAGCACTGGAATACATAAAAACAGATATGAACCTCACTGTTGTTGAGCTTGGAACACTTGTAACCGCATTTTATGTGGGAATTGCAGTATTCCAGGTTCTGGGTGGCTACCTTTCATCATATATAGGCGATAAGACAACATCGCTTATCGGGCTGCTCTTTGTATCTATTTTTGCAATAACATCAGGGCTTTCGGTAAACTTTACCGAGTTAATAGTCTCAAGATTCTTTGCAGGCCTATCGGCTGCGCTCTTCTTCTCTCCGGCTTTAAGCCTTCTTGCATCCATTGTACCGGAAAACAAATACGCGTTCCATATAGGAATTTATAACGGCGCATTCAATGTGGGCGGTGGAGTAGGAATTATAGGCTGGGCAATCCTTGACCAGTATATGGGATACAGAATCCCCTTTATAATCGCAGGCGTTCTCACACTTGCATTATTTTTTGTCCTGGTTTTTCTATTCAGGAATATAGAAAACATAAAAACAAACAAATCCGATATATTTGCCAGCTTTAAGAAAGTATTCTCAAACAGGATAATTATTCTGGTAGCTTTTATAGGGATAGCAGCAATGGTGGCCGAAACCATACTGGGCCAATTTTTCGTGTATTACCTGGAATCCATAAAGTATAGTGTTGACCTGGCTGGCAGCATATCTTCATTATACCTTCTTATCGGTTTCTTAGGGGGGGTTCTTGGCGGATACCATTTTTCAAGGACAAAATACAAGATCGGGACGTTCCTGGCAATAAATATCGTACTTTCCCTACTCCTGATTTTGATCGGTTTTATCCATTATTACATATTCATAATAATTATAGCTATTGCAATGGGCATGATTACTGTATATGGTATGTCCATAACATATACTCTTGTAAGGTATCTAGCCAGGAGGGATCTGGTATCTCTCACACTTTCCTTTGTAAATACCCTGCAACTTCTGGTAGCCGTTGTAGTTCCTATCGTTTTCACAATAATTGTATCACAGTATAATTATGAACTTGCATGGGTATCCATGGGCATACTGGGATTAATATTTGTGCCTTTAATATTCCTGGCGAAGGGCAACCTGATAAAGGTTGTCCCATCATAATGGTGGGCCGAGCAAACCTTTATTTTTCAGTATATTTATTATTCCTCCATTATCTATTATTTCCATGAGGAATGCAGGCAATGGCTTGAACTTCATTACTTTTCCTGTTTCTTTATCCATAACAGTATTGCTGCTAAAGTCAATTGCAACAATATTGCCCTCCTTTACAATTCCTGAAATTCCATGCACTTCAAGCGAAGGCAATCCAGAGTTAACAGAATTTCTCAGAAATAACCCATTTAATGATTCCGCAATAACACAGCTTATGCCAAGATTTTTTATATTGTCGGCTGCTGGCCTGCTTGAACCGGTGCCAAAATTTTTCCCCGCAATAATTATATCGCCGTTGCGGACTGAAGAAGCCCAGCCCGGGCGGTTTGCCTCCATGGCATGATGGGGTTTTTCTTTCTCCGGTAATGTATAACAT
>JAKAAU010000044.1 GCA_021802165.1 Thermoplasmata archaeon | reverse complement strand
AGGCGAAGTATACTCAATGATAAGGGAACTTTCAAAGGAGCTCATACCCTATAACATTACTGTGAACGGGGTTGCCCCAGGATTCATAGAGAAAGATTTTGTCGATCAGGGGGTACCCCAGAAGCTGGGCACTCCAGGCAGATATCCTCCGTCAGGCGTTAACAGGGCTGTGGAATTCCTTCTGCTTTCAGAATTGATAACAGGCCAGATTATAAATGTGGCAGGCGGGCATAATCTGAATATCGGCAGTGGCACAAAATAGAAGTTCATTGAATAAAATATTAAAAAATTCTAATTTAAATTATTAATTTTTAAAGGGATATTCTTCCAGGTACTTTAGGAAATGTTGTGACGTCCTCAATTTTTGCCACGCCACATACAAACCTGGTGAACCTCTCTATGCCTATACCGAATCCGGTTGTGAGCTTAATTCCCTCACGGGCCAGTTCAATGAACCATTTAAACTGTTCCTCTGTCTGGCCTTTCTTATGGATTCTGTCAAGGATCTGTGAAAGTTCATATTCCCTTTCTCCACCGGATGATGCCTCCTCAAACCCTTCCGGCCAGATAAGGTCCATATCCCTCAGTATTCCGGGCCTGTCCGGGTATTCCCTGTCATAAAATTCCCTTTCCTTTAAGGGTATGTCTATTACCCATACAGGGGACTTGGAGTCTTTTGATAATCCTGTTTCGAAGCCTTTGCCGTACTTTTCCTCCGCCTCCCTGAAGGTAATCACCGGGAATGGCTTGTGGTAGTCAGGCAGCGTCCTGTGGAAATACTTTAACTCCTCAGAATGTTCCTTCTTTATTCTTGATATTGTGTATATGATCATATCCTCTGCAAGGGACATCATCTCTTCCCTGGACTTTTCCAGTGCCTCGATGTCAATCTGGGTAAATTCATAAAGATGCCTCCCGGTTTCAGCCTTTTCCTCGGTTTCAAGCCTTACGTTTGGGGACATTATAAAGATTTTCTTGAGTTCCTGCACGGCTATCTGCTTGTGGAAAATCATGCTCTGGGTAATCCACATATCGCCTCCATAGGCATGTATCTTCGGATCATAAACCGGATGGTTCAACGGGTCTGTGAGGGGTGAAATTATAATAGGTGCAATTTCCGTGTAACCTGCCTCCCGCAGGAAATCTGTCACATATGACCGAATATAGCTCTGTACCTTTATGGCATGCTGAACTTTCGGGTCGGCAAGGTGCCTCATTGATCTTTCTATCTCACCTTTCACATAATCATCATTCTGATTCAATGTTTCCATAATGTATCTATTAAATCACAATTTATAAACATTTTATTTGATTTTCCGTGTTAAAAACAAATGTTTTATATACATCAATGTCATTTTGCTTTTATGCTTGATAATATTGATAAAAAGGATATGAAAATAATAGAGTACCTGAAAGAGCACGGAAGGGATAAAATATCAGACATTTCCAATTCTCTGGAGATTCCCAGGGCAACAATATTCGAAAGAATGGAGAGGCTCAGGAAGGACGGGTTCATAAAAAAATATACAGTAGATCTGAACTATGAGAAGCTGGGATACTCCGTTCTTGCATATATCATGATACAGTATAATCCAAAATCTTCCATAGACCAGAGGTCATTATGCGTCAACCTTTCAAAGATGGATAATGTAATTTCGGCCTCAATCGTTACAGGAGACTGGGATATTATGCTCTTAACGGCCCAGAAATCCATGAAGGACCTTTCCACCTTTGTGCTTGAAAAACTCAGGACAATGGATGGAATTGAAAAAAGCGTTACAATCCCATTATTCGAAAGGATATTATAACAAAAATATATTATGTGTTGAAGCTGGGATAGCCTAGCCTGGTAAGACGCAGGTCTGGAAAACCTGTGCACGTAAGTGCCCGGGAGTTCAAATCTCCCTCCCAGCGCTTTTGACTTCTGTTTTGTACCTGTTGATATTATTGATAATTTCGTGAAGCACCTTTTCAGGATTCTTCATATAGTCCACGGACCATATCCTATAAAGGTTCCATCCCCTGGCGGACAGTATCGCCTTCCTTATCCTTTCACGTTCCGATGCGGTCTTCATGCTATTATAAATCCTGCCATCTGTTTCAATCCCGAGGATATAGTGGTTATCATCATCCGGATCAATCACTGCCAGGGCTATATTGTTCATGGAATATCCCACGTTTTTCACTGTAGTAAAACCCTCGGCCTCAAGCTTGGCAGCAACATCATTTATTATTGCATCATCATTTCTGAATTTCTGTATAATGGATCCTGATCCATGGTTTTTGGCATAAATCAAATATTGCTTTAGAAGTTCAGGCCCCCTGCCGGCCGTTTCCGGGACCCTTATATCCTCAGGGTCCATGGATGAAACAACGATGAATTTTTTCCTGGCACGGGTTATGGCCACATTCAGCCTCTTCTCCCCTCCAGTGCTGTTTATAGGGCCAAAATTCATTGTCAGCCTGCCACTATCATCCTTTCCGTATCCTGTACTCAAAATTATTACGTCTTTTTCATCTCCCTGCACGTTTTCCAGGTTTTTTACAAATATGCCGTCATTGTTTATTAGCTCTGCAAGAACGCTATCGTGCCTGGAATAGGAACTGAGGGTTTCTTCTATGGCGGACCTCTGGGCCTCGCTCAGGGTTACCACCCCTATGGAATTTGTTTGAAGCAGTTCTTCCTTTATTATCCTTACTACCTCATTTGCCTCTGCCCTGTTGGTTCTGCTCTTTCCCCTGCTGTAGGTGCCCTCGATTTTGAAAAATTCAAGGCCTGTATCCGGAGAGTTTACATAGGCAGAAGGGAACGTTTCCAGGGAATTTTCGTAGAAATACCTGTTGGAAAATGCGATCAGCCTGTCATCAACACTCCTGTAATGCCATTTCAGCGGTATCTTTGCGAGCCCTATGGCATCAAACTGGTCCAGTATGTTGTCCAGCACAACATAATCATCCTCATACTTTGATATATTTACATTTTCAAAGAAACTGGTGGGTGGAAGCTGCTGCGTATCCCCGGATATAATCGCCTGCTTTGACCTTATAAGGGATCCTACCGCATCAGGAGGCGTCAGCTGTGATGCCTCATCAAATATAATCAGGTCAAAGGAAAAATCGCTGTCAAGGAAAGCACTTACATTATTCGGGCTCATCATTATACAGGGCTTCAGTGCTGGAAGCACCTCCCTGAGCTCACCGAACAGCGTCTTTAATGGCTTCTGGAATCTTTTCTTTGCATTTTCGGTTTTGATTATCATGGACGCACCGGGATACTTTGCCAGCATCTCCCTGCGCCTGTCTGTTAATTCGCTTACCAGGTTGATCCGGTTTATTTCTATTCTTTTTCTGTCATAATCAATGAACATGCCTGCCAGCCTCTCGTGGGAGGAGGCTCTGAAATTCTTCAGATTATCATCGTTTCTAACATAATATGAAACGAATTCATGGTTGAAGCTGTGCCTGAATGATTGAAGTATGGAGTCTGTATGCAGGTCCATATTGAAGGCCGGGGATATGTCTATGCCGGAAGATTTCAGGGAATCATAGAGCTCCATGAATTTGGCATAGCGTTCCACATCCAGGGATGAGAGCCCTACTATCTGTTCCCTGATTTCCTCCAGTTTTTTATCCGCCATGCTGCCGGCAGATGGCAGAACCTCAGAAAGAGAATTTATTCCATCAATCACAGATTCATAGAGTGATTTGAATTCCATTATGCTATCCATATTTTCCATTCCTGATACCATTTCAGTTACTGCCCCGACTGAAGTTTCCCCGGGCATATTTGAGATTATCTTTTTTGCATATCTGATCTTATCATAAACATCCTCAGAGTCGATATTCCTTGATTTCATGGATTCCTCCACTGCTTCAAGGGCTGCTTCTTTCTCCCTTATCTTCATGGCATAATCTATGTCTTCTATAATTTCATTATAATGCTTCCTCGATCCGTCCTCAGTTAGGTCCATCACGTCCTTTACTATCTTTTTATAATCCGAGGAAAGCCTTTTGAGGCCAGAGCTGTAGTTTTCAACAAGGTTCTTTTTCAGGGCATCAAGGTCCAGGTTCAAGAACTCTTTTTTCCTCTTTTTCATGAAAATATCTGACATATACCTGTATTCCTGAATCAGTTTTTCACGGGACTCCAGCAGTTCATAGGCATCCTGGATAAACTCCGCATCCAGGAACTCTTTCTCCAGGGTTATCTCAGGATTGAGCACCGACCCCAGCCTGTAAACCTTCTCTGCATCTTTCATTGATGCAACATCCACGCCGGTACAATTTTTTATCTGATCCCCTATTTCCTCCATGCCATCTATGCCGTTTTCTATGGAGTCTATTCCACGGTAGTATTTTTCAGGATTCTCCCTGTACCGGGGCAGCTGCAAATCAACCGGCATTTTATCGAAATTTTCAATGATATCGAGGTAATCGTTGAACTCTGAAATCTGGAACTCTATGTTTTCCAGTACTTCCGGGGTAATGTCGATCATGCCCGCACCAATTTTGAGAGAAAACTGGCAGCTGTTTTCAAGTTCAACCATACATGCATTGTACACGCTCCTTCCAAGATTTCCACGTTTTTCATGGACAGCATGTACATAATCGTTCAGGGTCCCTGAGTACCTGTCCGTGGGTACAAGGGTTCTGGAAACATGCTGGTTGTTCTCCACTGATTTATACAGGGATTTAATGATTTCACTCTTTGATGCATTTCCATGGAAGCTCAGGATAAAATCTCCCAGCCCGGACTCCTGGAGGCGCTTTTTGACAACCTCTATTGCAGCATTTTTTTCACTGACAAAAAGAACGCTCCTGTTATTCTTCATTGAATCGGCTATAATGTTAGAAATTGTCTGGCTTTTCCCTGTTCCCGGGGGGCCATTGAGTATAAAGCTTGCACCTGCCCTTGCGGCATACACCGCACTTATCTGGCTGGAGTCGGCATCCATGACTGTATCTATTGAATAGTCAATGGTCCTGGGCATCTTCTCGTTCAATTTTTTAATGACCTCGAAGTCTCCCGCCAGTGCCCTGGTCAGGTCATTTTTCTTTATAGCATCATGGTTTTTCTTTATGTCGTTGTATATATTGTTGTTTGTAAAGGAAACCACACCGAGATAGGAATTTCTGCTGACACTCCACTTAGTATCCTTTACGGTTAGCTTGAAATTTCTCATTGCCTCGGATAGATTCAGATTGTCCTCAAATGTAAAGTCAAATTTAATTCCAAACTGTTCCAGCTTTTCCCTTAGCACAGGATTGAAAAATATATCCCCCTCTGTAGATTCCAGGGTAAAATCATCGTACATCTTCCTGGACAGGGTTACAGGGACGAAAAAAAGCTGTGTTTCCACTGTTTTGGCATTTTCATCCTTCCATTTCAGCAGTCCAAATGAAATGAATAAAACGTTTGATCCGTGCTCCTTCAGGGCACTGTTGGCCTGGTAGTACATAGATGATAGCGCCTTTCCGAGGCCATCTTTCCTTGAAAATATTATTTCATCCTTCCTGCGGTTTTCCTCATCCCCGGTCAGGTGCACCCCCATTTTTTTATCCTTGTTAACCAGATCGTCGAAGAGGAACAGCATGGATGGGGTGGTTATCTTCAGGAATGAGTCGGAATTGAAATATAGGAGGCGATTATTTTTTGAAGTGTCTATAACATCTTTTTCCCATTTTGTTATACTTTCATCTATGTTTATATCCATTGAATGTCTTGAGTTAATAATGAAAAGAATATATTAATTTTATTATAAATGGCATTACAGGAATTTTCAATTTTCTGAATAGTCTATGTTAACATTTTTTGTTTCAATCCCGTAATGATGCCATACCATGGCCCCTGCAAATCCAAGAAGCCACAATCCCATGTTCAGGGCAATAAAGTCTGTTAGTGGCATGGTGCTGGTTGCTATGACAAGCAGCGGATATACTATCATTGGAGCCAGCCTGACGGTGCCGATGAAAGTTCCCCTTATCCTTGTGGGTGCCAGCTCAGGCTCCAGTGTTGTTCTGGAAGCCCAGGCAAATTCACTCATCATCATGTTGAGGAACAGCAGCGGATAAAATATCAGTGTGTCATGAAGGAAGGGTATAAGGATAAAAATCAGAACCGTGGATAAAAATCCGGTTCCGAAGGAATACATAGTATATTTTTTCCTTCCACGTGATATGAGCGGTGCAGCAATGAAGCCAGCCACTGAGGCGCCCACAAGGGCAACAAATATTATCATGTCATCTGTACGGGCTCCGGGAAATTCGTACGGGCCGATTACATATGCCATGAGTCCGAATGTGGTATACTGGGATATTGCCATTGCCATGAGCACAAAGAGAGATAGCCTGTATGCAGGCCTTTTGATATTTACACCGGCGGTGTCTATGTAAAGCGATTTCTTTGTAATTTCTGACTTTTCCTTCTGCCCCCTTGATTCCTGCCATTTGTATGACTCCGGCAGGGAAATCCTGGAGAGTACCATAATTATAATGAGTGCTGAGGCAGCAGAAAGAAGAATTATCCTGTCCATGAATGAATTTACAATTATAACAAATAATCCTGCTATAAGGGCACTGCCTATGTTGTCAAAATCAGATATGATTGTAAGCCACATTGCCCTCTGGGATACCGGAGAATCCTCAGATACAAGCGACAGGGAGGGTATTTCCTCACCGCCGACCCCGAATTCCGCCAGCATCAGGCCTATTATCAGTGGAATGAAGGTATAGCTCAATGATATCACAACTATTCCTACACCGTAAATGATCATGGTCATAAGAAAAATCTTTTTTCTTCCAAGCCGGTCTGTAAGCAATCCCATGAAAAAATTCCCGAATGGGACAAATAAAGGCCCGATCAGCAGAACGAGAACCTTCAGATAATGGGGGAGCACCCCTATTATTGACCCTGCTGCAGCAAGCGGACCCAGTGTACCAACCATTCCCCAGAACGTTAGCCCTGAAGCGCTTGATACAATCATAAAACGCTGCTTCGTGGTTAACGTAATAGCCACCATAATTCTATAAATTCATATTTCGTATCCATCTCCCTCCGCCGGTATTGTCCGGATCAGGTTACACGGGTCGATCCCTATCCTCTCAGCTTTTCGCTCCCCGGTAATTATGTATCTATAAAATATATAAATATTTATCGACCTGCACAGATTATTTTATTCCTGATAAATATAATAGGCATTATACAATTCATGGATATGGATGGCATGAGGATTGCACTGGTGGCTGTAACCTCCAATGGCATCGGGATTTCTGAAAGACTTTCCAGGGAATTTCGAACAGATATTTTTGTAAGCAGCAGATATGCCGGATCCGGGAAGTATCAAACCTTCAGACATGCAGGAGATATTATGGAATCTATTTTTGAGAATTATGATGCTGCCATTTTTGTTATGTCCCTGGGAGCAGTTGTAAGGATCATAGCACCTTACCTGCATGATAAGTTCCATGATATACCGGTCCTGGCAATAGATGACTCGGCCAGGTTTGTTATACCTGTAACAGGCGGGCACCACGGTGCGAATGATATGGCTGGAAAGATATCGGATATCCTGGGTGCATGTGCTGTAATTACAACTGCATCTGATATCCATGGAATTGCCTCTGTAGATTCAGTTGCAGTGAAATACGGCATGGCCATCAGGAACAGGGAGAACCTCGCCCCCGTTTCAGGGGATATGCTTGCAGGTGATCCGGTACAGGTAATCAACAGAACAGGCATTCCAGTCCCTGATCTTCCGGGTTCCCCCAGTGGAAGAAAAATCATTATAACCTATATGGATGAGCAGGATGCTTCTGCCCTGATACTGGTGCCGCACGTGCTGGATCTCGGCATAGGTTTTTCCAGCGATGCAACATTAACAGACATGTTAAACGCCATAGAATCAACATTCAAAAAATTTCACCTATTAATGGAGGCCATAAGATCAATTTCAACCATAGATATAAAATCCGGGAACCCCGATATTAAAAAACTTGCGGAAAACCTGGAATGCCCACTTTATTTTTATCCGGCTGATGAACTTAACCGTTATGCATCTGAAAAATCCGCCGCTGTTTACAGGGCCACCGGCGCCTATTCTGTGTCCAATCCCGCTGCAAGAATTTCCTCTGGCAATGGCATGCAGATAGTATCTAAGGAAATTATTAATAATGTTACCGTATCGGTGTTTCTGCATGGCCATTAAGGGAATAATGATAGCTGGCACATCCAGTGGGTCAGGAAAAACAACGGTATCAGCCGGGATCATGAGGGCACTTTCAGATAAAGGAATGAGGGTGCAGCCATTCAAGGTCGGGCCTGATTATATTGATCCGGGTTTCCACAGAATTGCATCAGGGAATACACCCCACAACCTTGACCCTGTGATGGGAAGCGACGAAACTGTCAGGGAGATCTATTACCACAATTCCGAAGGCAGCGATATTTCAATAGTTGAGGGGGTAATGGGCCTTTATGACGGGGCGCCTGGAAATAAGTTCCGTGGCAGCTCATTTGACGTTGCCAGGATCCTCGGGTTGCCAGTAATACTTATTGTGGACATTTCATCTTCAGGGCAGAGCGCTGCTGCCACAGTGATGGGATTCAGGGACATGGATAAAAGGGTGAACATAGCAGGAGTTATAATGAACCGCGCAGGATCAGACTACCACTGCAGCATGGTAAGGGACGCAATCGAGCATTTTACCGGAATAAAGGTTATAGGATGCATAAAGCGCGGTGAGGATTTAAAAATAAGGTCACGTTATCTTGGTCTTGTGACCACTGCGGAAAAAGCCACAGGAGAAGCCTATTTTCAGAATCTATCACAGCAAATAGGAAAAAGTGTTGACCTGGATTCCATAATCAGGATTTCCCGGAAGTATGGAACCACATGGAATGGAAACAAAAGAATTTACAATTTAAAAATGAAGGAGAGGGCAAGGATCGGCATAGCATATAATGAGGCATTTTCCTTCTATTATGCTGAGAATATTGAAATTCTGGAAAAGTTTGGCGGTATTCCGGTATATTTTGATCCCATAAGGGATAAATCCCTGCCAGATATTGACGGGCTCTATCTGGGCGGAGGATACCCTGAATTATATGCCCGGGAACTTTCAGAGAATAAAACACTCATGTGGGAAATCAGGAATAAAATCGGACACGGAATGCCAGTTTTTGCAGAATGCGGTGGCTACATGTACCTTTCAGAATCAATAGCTGTGGATAAAGGGTGTTTCCCCATGGTGGGCGCAATACCGGCCACAGTGCATATGAAAGGCCTCTCACTGGGTTACAGGGACGCGGCGGCTGCATCAACCGGGGTCATACTGGAAAAGGGTAAAAGAATAAGGGGGCATGAATTCCACTATTCAAGAATAGAATTCAACGGGAATCAGAAGCCGGCATACGAATTCAAAAATGGCGAACTGGAAGGATACAGTTACATG
>JAKAAU010000043.1 GCA_021802165.1 Thermoplasmata archaeon | reverse complement strand
TCCTGAAATTCCTGTTCCCAGTAATTCCTTAGAATTCTCATCAACTATGATTGCAACCGTCTTTGTGCCTCCACCATCCACTGCAAGTATCATGCTTCATGTAATAATAACTGGTTAAAATTCTTTTTTCTAAAGTTTGTAGATTATAATAGTACGAAATTAGTAAAAACAATACGAAAATTTTATTTATTCGTTTTTAATGTACTTTTGATATTATGGTTATAAGATCAGGCATACTGGATTCAACCTTGAGGGAAGGGGAACAAACCCCCGGTGTACTTTTCAACCGAAAACAGAGAGTAGAGATTGCCACAATGCTCTCTAATGCAAGGGTGGCAATGATAGAGGCAGGGCATCCACTGGTGTCAGAGGATATATATTCCGGGATAAGGGACATTATGGATTTGAAAGCGTCCGGCATCATCAAATCAGAAATAATCGCGCACAGTCGGGCTGTTGCTTCTGATGTGGATTCAGCAGCTTCATTGAATGTGGATAGGATTGCAATTTTTTACGGTGTAAGTGATATGCATTTACTTTACAAAACACATAAAAGCAAGTTAGAAGCCCTGGATATTATTTATGATGCTATAAGCTACGCGGCTTCCACCGGGATTCCCGTAAGGTTCACAGCAGAAGACGCATCAAGAACAGATCTCAATTTTCTCAGGGGCATCATAAAAACCGCGGTGGATGCTGGAGCAGACAGAGTATCAATAGCTGATACACTGGGGATACTCACACCGGAGAAAACAAGGTTTATATTTAACAATATTTCCGATATAAAGGGCGTACAATACGATTTCCATGGGCACAATGATATGGGCATGGCACCTGCAAATAGCCTTGCAGCCCTTGAATCAGGTGCAAGTATAATACACACAACCGTGAACGGTCTCGGTGAAAGGGTGGGAATTACGCCTACACAGGTGATGGCCGTCCTGATGAAATACCATATGGATATAGATGCAGCCGATCTGCTACAGCTTAAACCACTTTCCAGTAAGATTGAAGAGTATACAGGAATTAATATGCCTGCTAATTATCCAGTCACCGGAAATTATGCTTTTACACATAAGTCCGGGGTGCACGTTGATGGAATTATCAGCAATGCTAGTACCTACGAATTTATGGATCCATCATTGCTGGGAATGCACCGCAACTTTACAATTGATAAATATTCAGGAAAACACGCGCTCCGTGAAAAGCTCACCGGTATGGGGATTGATTTAAAGGACGGTGAAATATCAAAGGTTCTGGCTCATATTAAGAGCAATAATACGGTTTATTCAGATGAGGACCTTAGGGAAGTCGTAGATTCATTATATAATTAATGAGGTTAAGTATAGGGATAGAAGCGTCATAAATAGAACAGGAACAGCAAGAATAAAGCCTGTTTTCATGTAATATGATACAGATATTTTAATTGCATTTTTTCTCTCAAGCGTGTATATCCACAGGAGAGTTGCCAGTGAACCTATGGGTGTAAATTTAGGTCCAATATCGTTTCCTATGACATTAGCGTACATGAGAATTCCTGGATGTGCTAGCCCTGAAATCGCAATATCTCCGATCATAACAGATGGCATATTGTTCATGAAGGCAGCGTTCAATGCAAAGAAGAATCCGCTGAATATCACAGGCAACGGTCCGGAAAAACCGTTGAAGTATTCAAGTATACCAACATATATTGCATCCAGGCCATTATTGCTTACACCGAATACTATTATATACATACCCAGTGAAAAAAACACTATCTGCCATGGGGCAATTTTTATTACATGATTTGCATCAATTTTTCCACCGGTTCTTGCCAGTATATAAAATAACATGGCAAATGGAATAGCTATAAAGGAAATGGGAACTCCAACAAATCCGGAAACGAAGTATAGAATCATAAGAAGCAGTGTAAGTGGAAAAGCCAGAAGAAATATCCTCTTATCTTTAATAAAAGACGCAGGGTCAACACCCCTGTCAATATGAAAATCATTGACTATAGTTTTTCTGTAATATATATAGAGAACAAGTATGCTTGCAGCTATTGATACGGCATCAGGAATAAGCATGATTTCGGTGTATCTCGAAAATGTAATATGGAAGTACCCTGCAGTCACCAGATTTACAAGATTACTGACTATGAATGGTATGCTGGATGTATCTGCAATAAAACCGGTTGCCATTATGAAGGGTATAATCTTGTTCTTCGGCGTTCCGGATCTGTAGAGTATGGCATAAACAATAGGTGTAAGTATAAGTGCCGTTCCGTCATTGGCAAATACCGCGGATATTAGGGATCCGAGAAGTATGATCAGTATAAATAGCTTTTTTCCACATCCCCTGGAGAATATGGCAATTTTATATGCTACATATTCAAAAAATCCTGCCTCATCCAGTATAAGTGAGATAATAATAACTGATATAAAAGTGAATGTTGCATTCCATACTATATCCCATACCTGTATGATATCACTGAGTGTTGAAATACCGAGAAGTACAGTAATGACAGCTCCGGCCATTGCGGAATATCCTATTCCTATATTCCTGGGTTTTATGAGAACCATCAACAGTGTAACTGCAAAAATAAGTAGGGAAAGATAAAATAATAAAGTCATTCATCATGCTCTTTGCATTCAATGCAGTTGCACACATAATCAACCGTATTTCCTGCTTCCTCAACCACAGAAATAACATTTTTTAAAGATTCACTGGACAGTGAATATATTACGTTTTTTCCGGATCTGTAACTTGCTGCCAAACCATTCTCCCTCAATTCCCTGAGTTTATGGGAAATCAGTGGCTGATCCATCCCTGTTTCTTCTACGATTTCTCCAACCGCCATGTTTTTAAGTGATAACATTTTCAATATCTTGAGCCTTATTTCATCAGATAACATTTTGTAAATATTCAAATCCGTGATTTTTTCCATTCAACATGAAATTAAAATTACATATAAATAATTATTCATATGTAAAAATTAACATATAAAATAAATACACCATTATTATAACAGATTTATGAAACTTCTTGTGATATCCGATGTACATGGGAATTTTGATGCGCTGGAAACACTGGTAAATGGAGAGAAATATGATAAAATGGTCTTCCTTGGAGACGCTGTTGATTACGGCCCTGAGCCGGAAAAGGTTCTAGATTTCCTAAAAAGCAACAGTGATGTAAATATAATGGGAAATCATGATAACGCGGTTCTTACGGGAGCTTCATGCAACTGTTCATTTGATATGCTGGAGTTAAGTGATTATACAAGGGAGAATATAAGCATGAAACTTTTAAGCAAGTCTGATCTGGACTTCCTGAAAACTTTCCATACTAATTATGAACTGGACACCGGTAATGGAAAGGCATATCTGGTGCATGCATCGCCATATAATAATCTCGACGGATATCTGTTCGCAAATGAGGCCGAAAAGGTGTTCAGGGATAAGCAGTTTTTTAATAATTACAGGTATATTATGGTTGGACACACCCATTTTATGATGATTTACAGAAATAAAATAATAAATCCCGGAAGTGCTGGACAGCCCAGGGATTTTACAGGAAAACCCTCCTATGCGGTTATAGATACTGAAAATGAAATTATAACCATGAAAAAATTTAAGTATGATCATGATAAAATGCTGGGTAAACTGAAAGTACTTATTAAAGACGAAAATATTTACGAAAAGTTAAGGAAATATTATGTTTAATTCAATGTTCTCTAAGGATATATTTATAAATCTAGTTTAAATTATCTTCAATGAATTATGGTGCCAGAGCCGGATTAGTACATGCAGCTAGGGCACTGTATGCCCTGAACTGGATGGACATGGCACCAGCCCTCGTTTATATAAAAGCATACATGCATCTAACTGTTGTGGAACTTGGAACACTAGTAACTGCATTTTACGTGGGCATAGCAATTTTCCAGATTCTCGGTGGATATTTATCCTCATATATAGGCGATAAGACAACATCCCTGATAGGGTTGCTCTTTGTTTCTATTTTTGCCATCATGTCCGGGTTATCAAACAACTTTACCGAACTTATAATCTCAAGATTCTTTGCAGGAACCTCTGCAGCACTATTCTTCTCCCCGGCATTGAGTCTCCTGGCATCAATAGTACCTGAAAACAAATATGCATTTCATATAGGAATATACAACGGTGCATTCAATGTGGGAGGTGGTATAGGCATAATAGGATGGGCTATACTGGATCAGTACATGGGTTATAGAATTCCCTTTATAATAGCAGGTATAGCTACCATGGCCCTTTTTGTGGTTTTAACAATTTTATTCCGTGATATCAGGAACGTAAAAACAAACAAATCCGATATATTCACAAGTTTCAAGAAGGTATTTTCAAGCAAGATAATAATCCTCATTGCATTCATAGGAATCGCGGCCATGGTAGCAGAGACCATAATAGGGCAGTTCTTTGTATATTACCTTGAATCAATCAATTATCCAGCTGATCTAGCAGGCGGGATATCCGCCCTATACCTTATCATAGGATTCTTCGGTGGTGTTATAGGCGGTTACCATTTTTCCAGAACCGCCCATAAAATAGGAACATTCATGGCCATAAACATCGTACTATCACTATCACTCATAGCAATTGCGTTTATACATAGCTATATTCTGATTATAATACTGGCAATAGTTATAGGGATGATAACTGTCTACGGAATGTCCATTACATATACGCTTGTGAGATATCTGGCCCGCAGGGACCTCGTGTCATTAACACTCTCATTTGTGAATACACTGCAACTTCTGGTGGCAGTCGCCGTTCCGGTTATATTTACCGTTCTTTACTCAGATTACAATTATACTGTTTCATGGATTGCCATGGGGATAATCGGACTTATATTCCTGCCATTGATTTTTCTGGTGAAGGGGAATCTGGTAAAAGCAGTACCATCATAGGGGGTCACCCAGCAATCCCTTTGCCCTTAGTACGTTAATGATACCGCCGTTTTCAATGATTTCCATGAGAAATGATGGTAGCTTTCTGAACGTAACCGATCTCTTGCTAACCATATCCGTAATCATAGAATTTTGAAAATCCACAGTAATAATATCCCCCTCCACCACAGCATCATGTATGCCGCTAGCTTCAAGTGCTAGAATTCCGCAGTTGACAGCGTTTCTCAGAAACAGGCCGTTAACTGATTCAGCAATAATGCAGGATATGCCGAGATTTTTCAGGTTATCTGCTGCCGGTCTGCTTGAACCGGTTCCAAAATTCCTTCCACCGATCATTATATCACCGACTCTTACCATAGACGCCCATCCAGGTCGATTTGCCTCCATTGCATGTATGGGTTTTTCCCTTTCAGGTAACGTATAACAGATCTGGGGATACATGAGGTCTGTGTTCACGTCATCACCGAAAACCCACACCTTTCCAGTTATATCATTAATTCATATCACCTTTTATATATCCACGCAAAGCCGATATGGCAACCGTCCTGGCCGAACCAAGGTATATCCTTGCACTGCTGGACCCCATTCTTCCTTTAAAGTTTCTGGTAGTTGAGCTTATCACTGTATCCCCATCACCTACAACGCCCATATGCCCTCCAAGGCATGCACCGCACGTTGGATTGGTTACAAGTCCATTTGCCTCTGTAATAGTCTCAATATATCCTAACCTGCTTGCCTCCATGTATATTTTTCTGGAGGCGGGGGTCACCGTTAATCTAACATTCCTGTTTATTTTTTTACCATGTAAGACCTCTGCAACATCTCTGATATCTGAAAGTCTTCCATTGGCACACGATCCAACAACTGCAACATCTATATCTACAGTTCCCAGGTCAGATACAGGCTTAATACTGTTTATAATGCGGTCGGGCATGGCCACCATGGGCTCAACCGAATTCATATCTATATTTATCTCATCAGCATATTCCGTATTCTGATCCGGTTCCACGGCGCTGTAGTCATTGATACCTGCAGAATTCATATACTCTCTGAGAACATTATCGACGGGGAACACGGCAAATTCAGTGCTTAGTTCAGCACACATTGTTGATATTGAGCTCCTATCATCCATGCTCAGTGTTTGTATACCGCTTCCGGCAAACTCCACGTTCTTTCCAGGTATGTCTCCTGTAAGGGAGGCTATATAAAAAAATATATCCTTTGCGGATGAACCTTTCTTGATCCGGTTATTTAAATTCACTTTCAAAGTTTCTCCAACTATAAACCATGTTTTTCCTGTTGCTATTATATTTATCAATTCCGGTGTTCCAAGACCTCTGCCCAGTGTGTTGAAAGCACCAGTTGCAACGGTGTGTGAATCCGTATTTGCTATCAGACTACCAGGTTTGAACCAGCCCAGTTCACCTCCAATTACGTGGGAAATTCCACCCCTTCCCGCATCATAAAAATCTTTGATTCCCCATCTGGAAACAAGTTTTCGCAACCTGTTTACCCTGTTTGCTATTTCTATATTTGGAGAAGGCACATAATGATCGAATACCAGCGATATCTTCTCAGGGTCAAATGGTTTTACCGGTGGATTATCCACAAATTCAGGGTGCAGTGCAGCCATATCCACCATTATAGCCCTGTCAACGTTGACAGTGACGATATCTCCAGGAGAAACAGTTGTTAAAGGTTCTATGGAGTGGTTAAACAATATCTTTTCTATAATATTCATCTCCACTTTATATTGTTCTTTTATAAATTTATTACTATTTTAGTATTTTATTTACGAATTCTGTATTTACTATATATAGTTATACAATAATATTTAAGTGAGTATTTAATGAAATAATAGTTACATTGCTGTTCTAAACATTTTATAAACACTGTAAAATAAAGTTTAATAAAATTAAAATGGTCAAAATATCATAAAATAATAGGTAACCATTATATGCTGCAATAATGGATTTTCGGGAAGTTTCTGCAAACTCTTACTAAATATAATGATACCATATATTGTTATTAATTCCGGTTCTTGATATATAAATAATAATATAAAGAATAATATATAAATATTGATGTCGAATTTCGTATTATATGTTAAACTTACATGTAAATAATTTAAATATATCAAAATCAGAGTTCAATAAAATACTGCCTATATTTTCATACTCTATTGCCACATTCTTTTTGATGGATTTTGCATTCTTCATTGATGATATTGTAACCACCCTTCATTTTTCATATACTGAATCATTCATACTTCTAGGGATACCATTTATTGGAAGAATGGTAACACCGTTCATATATTCATATGCCGGGAAAATCGGCGTTCCGAGGCTGGCCCTGCTATCTATTACTGTTATGGCACTGATTTCCTTTGGCATGGGATATGAAACATCATTTCCAGAATTATTTGCAAGCAGGTTCATGATAGGTGTGTTTTTTGGACTGGCAACATCTGCATCTATTGAGGTTTCATCCATAACCAGGGATCAAAAGATAATAGGTTTAACCATGGGTGGATGGGCCATAGGCTGGCTCTTAGGTGCAATATTTTTTATGATACTGGGTTCCTGGGAACTCGTTTCAATCGCTGGAATTATATTCGCTCCGGCACTGTTATTTTCCAGAAAACATAATATCATATCACCAATGTTGCGGAAATTCCATTTCGATTTCTCCATGAAAGTATTTATTATATTCCTTCTTGGATTCACGCCTGCCTACGTACTGGAAATAGTTCCCTCATACCTGGGGCCATCATCGTTTATAGAATCAATATCGGCATATTCTGTTGCTGTATTTGCGTACCTGCTTCTACCGGCAATGATGATCCGCTTCTCATTGAAAAAGACGGTATTTTCATCCCTGATAATAGTAGGGGTAAGCGGAATACTGTTCTTTTCAACACTGAATATTGCATTTGCCATAATTTTTACAATGTTCGGTCTAGGAGTTAATTCATTGCTTCCTATTATAAGTAGAAACCTTAATGTTGATCCAGATAAGATCGGTCCAAGTATGAATTTTTCGGCAGTGGCTGGATTTATATTTCCTGTATTTTTAACACTTGGAAACGAGGCATTAAATGCGGCAATTGCTATTTTCATTGCATCTGTGTTTTTGTTTATCTTCGTGGCGGTAGAATTTGGAAAGCATGGGCCCGGAAATCTAAGTTTAAAAAAATTATTCAGCAATCAGTGATTTCCTCCTCAGGATCAGGCATGGAGCTTCCTGTTTCTCTGGGTATTTCTTGATATTATTGTTTTTACTACATTGATGAACTTTGTAATATTGAGCAATGGTATCACCTTGAAAACGTTGAATACTCCTCCGTATTCAAATTATATGATACTATAGATATGCAGTATAATTGTTTCGTATAAACTTTATGCTCTCATCTATCCTTACTGAAGTAGGCTTCTAGTTTTCAAGATTAATAATCATATTTTTATATTATCTATATTGTAAGGATCATCAGCTGCATAGGGGCTCTTCGGCTTTTGCTTTTTAACTGCACCGTATATAATCACAACAAATCCAACTATGGCGATAAAACCCCCTCCCAAAACGAGAGCCGCCATAGCGTCGAACTGCGATCCGGTTATGTGTCCGTATTCAGGTATAGTAGATGTCCCGTTGAAATATACATATTTGTAGGTTCCCGGTTTTAAATTTATATAGAGCGCCAGACCAGAATCAGATTCGCTTGCCTTCTGTTCAACTGATTTTAGGGATGTGGCATTGGTTACAGAGGAAAGACTGGAATAGTTTACAAGGCCCGAATCAGATACTGTACCATCAATGATTACAATATAACCTGATTTCACAGTTATATTACTTGATACATTTAAACCGGTTGATTTGATTTCAGAATAATGCGTACTGGATGAATTTGTAAACGAACTCTCGAAATATTCTGTACCGCCTGCTGCCATGGCAATTCCTATAATTAACATGGCGATACCGATTACCAGTATCTTTTTATTCATAAGATAGATGAGCATTAATTTTTATTTAATACTTTTGAATTTAATACATGGTTTTCATTAAACTTTAATTAGTAATATTGCTTAATGTATTATGAAAAAAGACGTTAATGAATACATAAGCAATATTATCAATTCAGGGCCTTCAGAGGAAATGTATTTCGAGGCCATACATGACGTATTCAAGGATTTAATCAAGGAATATATAAGGAAGAAGATAAATGAGGACGATGAACTGAAAAAACAGATCAGCGAGGTTCTTGAGGAATTTATGGAGGCAAAGGTAAAAGAGTATGATTCTCTGGCAAAAATGGCAAAGGTAACAGCCAAGATAGGTATTCTCAGTGCACCAACCGGTGTTAAACAGGAAGCCCTGAATGATTTTATGGAAACATTCAGGAAGGAAATAGAAGAAATAATAAAGAGTACTTTATGATTCTTTGAAATCTTTTATAATCTGAGTTTTTGAGTTAAGATCAAACAATGTCATTATGGATGGATTCGGGGAAAAATTCATCATTTTTTGATAATCCGTCTGTGATTGCCATGTTGATGCATTAATATATCGTACTCCCCTATAATTTCCCTCTGAAAATTAATGTATATGCCCTGT
>JAKAAU010000042.1 GCA_021802165.1 Thermoplasmata archaeon | reverse complement strand
AACCTCAAACCATGTATATTTTTTGAAATTACGATTTAAAAAAGTCAGATTAGATACGGGATAAAGTCGTATAAATTCTCCATTATCGGTTATACCGGCAATACAAACGCAATAACCAAGTTTCCTGCATTGTTCTGGATACGCTTTTACGGTTAATAATACTTTTTTGGTTGTATAAGTCATAAGTTATGAACCCTGAATCCGTGTCTTTTCATTTTGTCCATTATGACCTTTCTGTGGCATAATTTATAATCTTCCTCAACACAAAGTATAATTGACGTTTTATATTGGGATATACCTAACAGATATTCAAATGATATCTTATTTTTTATTACCCATTTCCGGTACTCAGCGAAAAATTTATCGGGATTGTTTCTGGATTTAATCTCTTCCCTGATTTCTTTTGGTGCTCCAAGATTTTTAATGTGTATATATTTTATATTCATTTTTTCCATATTAGCCTCAAAAATTTTATTCCTAAAATCTTTTTTCCAGCTGAATGAATTCATTCTTATATCTATTACCTGGGTAATGTTATATTCCGTTAAAATACCTATAAAATCTTTTAAGGTCTTTCCGGAATATCCTATACTGTAAATGGCATTTTCATTGTTTTGCCGTAATTTATTTCTCAATAAAACATCTATGTTATTATTTGTATACACAAATGCTTAGAACTTAAATATTTATAAATTTATCCGGAAATATATCATCAAATTAAAATTCCCTATAAAGATCAATATTACCGGAAATTTACTTCATATAAGTATGATAAATATATTTTTTAAGGATTTGTATATACAATATCAATGTTTAAAGGTCTTTATGATACTCTCTTCGATCATTATGGTGACCTCCAATGGTGGCCCTCAGAATCTGATGATGAAACAGTAATAGGATGTATACTCACGCAGAACACATCATGGAAAAACGTTGAAAAAGCAATACAATCAATGAAAGAATCCAATGTAATCACCCTGAATAATATAAGAACTTTACCGGATAATAAATTGAAGGAATTAATTCGCAGTTCGGGTTTTTTTAACCAGAAAAGCATATATTTAAAGGAAATATCAAACGCAATTATAGATAATTTTGGAACCATGGAAAACATGAAAGGCAAAGATATGAAAGATATTGAGAATTTCATATCCAGTATCAAAGGTGTAGGAAATGAGACAAAGGAATCCATTATGCTTTACGCCCTCGATTATCCTGTGTTTGTTGTGGATGCATATACATTTAGATTCCTTGAAAGATATTACGGAACAAAATTCACTAGAATGGAAATAAGGGAAATGGCTGAAAAGGAATTTCCCGAAGTAAACCTACTGAAAAATTTCCACGGCATGCTAGTCAATATAGGAAAGGATTTCTGCAGAAAAAAACCCTTATGCCCTTCCTGTTTTCTCAGGAATTCATGCAAAACTGGTAAAATATCATGAAATGGTTATGTCTTTCTCTCCGGTATATTCCTTATATTTTTCATAGGTTTTTATGGATTCGCCTATAATTAAACCCAGAGTTATTGCAAGTAATGCATCCACAGTAAATAATGCAAGAGAATTATCAGGATATATAAATTCAAGCCCAATTCTCAGCATGAATGCAACTGCCCAGAATATGGTGATATATGGTGACCGTTTGTAAAAGATCATATTATTCTTATCAAAGAATGTGACCTGCTGTCCGTATATCAGTCCTGGCACTGTTCCAGCAAAAATTAATAAAAATATAATTAGAATATATTCCATGTTTCCTTCAAATTCCGCCATGAAGAATATAAGAAGAAATGAATAGATAATCGGGGCAGTAAATAATCTGGACGTCTTAAACTGCCTTCCCTGCAATCCAAATTTCAATCTGCGGTAAATAACACGGATTAATATAAGTACAATAACTATGAATATGAATGCATTGGACGTGTCTATTGCGATCACAGTGAGTGATAATTTTTGTATATATAAGTATAATGAATGTTTATAGATACTTGAAAGTTAATCCCGCAGAGATAAGAGTATAAAGCCAGTAATTTAAGTATACATATAAAGTCAAAATTCCAATATTTTAAATAACAACCTATACAGCAGGAAATGAATATAGATAGTTCATAATTAAATTATTTACTAATAGTGTTACCAATATATAAATTGATGTATTAATATCATCATGAATAAAAAGGTAATGATAGGTGTTTTGTGGTAGCAATATTTATAATGCTAGCATTAGTTCCAGCAGTTGACAATATACATATGACAAATAAGCCATAGATAGCAGAGCTGAATAATAGACAAATAAATTGTTAATAAAGGATGAAGAATACGCAGATTATTTAATTAGAATACACTTAATATGAATTTTATATTCACATACAGTGGAAAGCCTATGAAGAGCCAACATATAATAAAGAAAAACAGCTACGGCATCGTCTCTGTATATTCAATAGGTGATACTATATATATGAACTTAACAGTAGAACGAACAAAGGATACAAAGGGGGCACCTGGAGATTGTGTTGGAACTTATTATAAATTCCCAAAAAATCATGAAGCCGCACTGTCTGTTGTAAAAATACCGGCACTATCCTCTGACGCTTCTCCTGCTGATATAATTGCTGTATTTGGAGAGGCAGTACTTGTTGGTAGCAGCACTGTGCTTGGTGCTATTTCAGATTTTCTTGCAGCATTAGCCGATTCTGCATTGACACCGATTATAGCAGTTCTTGCTGCAGATTATGTTGCTCTTAATGTATATGCCTACACCCAGCATGATCCTATCGTATATTTTGAACTCTGTATAAGCTGGGATACACAGTGGTGGCATTTTTATGATATCGGAGCATATGGAGAAGAGGGCGCATTTACCGGTTCTGCAGATTGCCATAGCAACGGGTTATTTGTTCCAGTGGCACTAGCAGGAGGCCATAACTATTCTCCAAAATCATGGAAATTTTTTGCTCAATATTCTCCACATAACAGTGTTTGGAATTCATTTCAGGAACCACCGTGGTGATATTTATGGAATTTGGAATATATATCACAATATTTTTTATTATGATCTTTTTCATTACCTTTGGGATTTTATATAAGTGGTTTCATGATTTTTATCATATGAATTTTACTATGTATCCATGCCAACCTTTGGAATTGGATATGAAGAATTATAGGAATATGCTAAACAAGATATCGTTTATTTATATTGCAAATAATATAATAGGTTTTCTGCTCTGGGGCAAGACTCCATTTGTATATGCATTTTTTTATATCACAACAATATTCGAGTTTGTTGTTATAACTATGTACAAGAATCTAAATCAGATAAATGGTAAAATATTGAACAATAAGAACGATATAAAAATATATACTAGAAAATCTAATAGAAAGGTAAATTTACTGTTTTTAATTTTCTCAATTTTGTTCTTATCCGTTGCAGGTTATATGTCCTATATTTTTATATTTAACCTGAACTCCCCCTTATTTAACCCATAGGTATCAAGTCCTTGAAGAGTTCGGCAATCCTTTCAACCTTTTTTGGAACTGCTGCAAAGTATTCAGTGCCATTCTTTTCAACGATTCTCTCCATCTTTGAAAGTTCGAAGATTATCTCATTCACAGACATCTTTCCCAGTAAATCATGATCCTTTAAAACCTTCAGTATCCTGAATCTTATCCTCAATGCAAGAAATACTATGAAGAAGAATCCCTTTACCTTTTCATTGTTCCTGAGGTATGTCTTGTCAGATTCAAGGTCCCCCTTCATGGTATCGAATACCTGTTCAACCTCCTCCCTTGACTTGTACTGTTCATATATCTCAGAGGGATTCCTATCCAGGTCTGATATTATTGCAAAGACACCTAGGGTTTCTTTCCTGTCCTCAAAGTACTCCATATCCTTAAGGGAGGATGCAACATCCCTGAGTATTGTTGATTCCTCCTCCGCCCTCATCATGGGGTCCTGGAATATGTAGATATATCCAAGCCTTGACGTTTTTCTGAAAGACTGTACAGGCCTTCCATTGTACATGAATGCCGAATCGAATTTCACTTTGTATGGAACAAGTGTGGAGTTTCTCCTCAATGGCACTATGTAATGCATCCCCATCCTTTTGAATTCCCTGATTATTGATTCAGAGAACAGTCCACGGTCCATGATGAATCCCATATTATCATCATGGAACCTCTCTATGAAATAACCCAGTGACTTGATATCCTTTACTGAACCATAGAATACATCAACGGCAACCGGCACCCATGACCTTACAGAGAATGCTATTATCACAGTCACCTGATTTTCGTATTCATGGTCTGGATTATAACCCTTCTCTGCAAGCCTAAGGTTCCTTGAGTATGATACTATTGATGTCATGTCGTAGAATAGAAAACCTCCTGGCTCCATTAATTTCCTGAACAGTTCATAGAGATCAGGAAAGTGATTTCCCACATATCCCAGAATACGTGAGAGTTCATCAGGGTCAAGGTCGGGCTTCAGTGTTCTGGATATGTACAGCTTCTGATACCTGGATGAAACCATTCTCAGCGGCATGGGGTCGATGGCCTTCACCATGGCCATTGCAATGATCTGGTCCCTGTATGGATGCTTTCCCATGATACTGTACATATCCTGTGCAAGATTCCATGCAAGCTGGGAATTGCCGTATTCATATACCCTGGAAGAGGAGAATATATTCTTTGTTTTCTTCTCCCTGTATATTCCATTATCATCGATTGTTCCCATTAGAACAGTCTTCTTCACCGGCTTCTTTTTTACCTTGTCCCACACACCCCTTGCAGCATACAGGTAATAGTTTCCGCCTATTACCTTCAGTTCAACCTTCCTTCCCTTTTCCCTCTTCATCCTGAAGTATGTCTCCTTTACAGGATCCGGGGCATTATCAATCATAGTCATATGTGTTATTATATGTGTTAATACTATATACATGTTTCCACTGGAAATGGCTAAAGTAAAGAGTTTCCATAATAAGGATAGATTGGAGTGAAGAATTGCAATATACAATATAATGCTGTATTTCCAGTATTCAGGCAATGAAAAAATATGTGTTAATTTAGGGGGAGTTTAGGTATTTAAATAGCAATATTAAAAATAGTCTTTTGCCTGTAATTTCCAATGGCTGTTTTTATTTTTTGTATTTTCACTATCATATATCCAACGGTAACTGTATAATAATTTATTGCAATTAATGAGCGATGAAAATAGAATGGAAGGTAGCCTATGGATACATTATATTTGGCTCCTTGATGCTGGTGATATATCTATTTACCCATGACTATGAACTTTCAGTTGCGGCGGAAATAGTATTTATACCATTTTATTTTTTTCATTCAATAAGGCTTAAGGGCGTAAAATATACTGCTATTTTTTTCTCTGTGTCATATTCATTATCCCTTATTATTGAAATTATTGGAGTCCATACTGGAATTCCCTTTGGAAAATATTCCTATTCTCATATTCTGGGTCCTGAAATTTTTGCGGTTCCTGTTGCTGTGCCATTTCTCTGGTCCTCACTTCTTTATTTCTCCTCACTGGCTACCAGAGGTCGTATATTGATTCCTGCTATTTTGCTTGTGGCTCTGGACATATCCTTCGATCCGAGATTCTCAAGACATCTCTGGCGCTGGGCTGTTCCAGGCGCATATTTCAGAGTTCCATTGACAAATTTTATGGGGTGGCTCATAACATCCATTTTTATTTATTCTGTACTTTATATTTTGATAAAAAAAGAAGATAACTTAGATATTAATGGGCTGATATTTTATACTGTTCTCGGCTACTTCCAGTGTATTGAAGATGTTGTGGTTACGCTCTATCTTCCTGCAATTATCTCATCTATTATTTTCACTATCATATTTGCCACAGGATACATAGCATGGAATCATGGGAGACTGAATAAAACTCCATCCGGACCTGTTAATTTTCCTAACAAATAGTTATATAATAATATCATATAATGAATTTGAATGTTCAAGGTTAAGCTTACCCTGAAAAAATCAGAGTATTTGAAGTACCTGGAGGCAATAAAACCGGAGGTTACAGAAACCTTCGGAAGGTCTAAAGTTAGTCTGGAAGAAGACGCATCAAATATCTATATAATTATAGATGCACCCGATGCCTCATCATTAAGGGCCAGTGTTTCTTCAATTACCCGGGTATTGAACGTAACAAAAAAAATAATGGAGGAAGATGTATGGTAGAACCCAATTTAAATGCATATTTGCAGAACCAGATAAAGCAGGCACAGGACATGCAGGCACAGATAGAACAGATAGCCAGCCAGAGATACCAGCTGGACATGAAGGTAAAAGAACTGGAAAAAACATTGAAAGAATTGAACGGCATAGAAAAAGATGTTCCCGTATACAAAAATGTTGGACCTGTTATTTATAAAATTGATGATAAGGAAAAATTAATATCTGACCTGGATGAACAGCGCGAGCTGAGCCAGATGAGATTAAAAACACTGGAGAACCAGCAGAAATCACTTGAAGATAAATACAAGGAACTGGAGCAGGCAATCCAGAAAAGATATGAAGAATCAACAAGGTCCCAGAATAACCAGGGAATAAATTAATTTTTATTACATAGTTTCTAAAATTTTCTTTCTTATCTTCGATGAGCTATTTATTACACCGTTATAGGGAGATACTCTTCTGACCTTTGTATTGAGGCCCATTTTTCTGCATTCACTTTCTATATAAGAATCGTCGAATCTCTGATCATAGCCCAACGTAATAATATCTGGTTTCTGTTCGGCAACTGTCTGGAATATGTTTTCATTGCTATGGCCTATAACAGCTTCATCAACAACCCTGAGCTCAGCCACCATTTGTGCTCTTTCCTTTTCATTGAAAATAAGCTCCTTCCCATGCTTTTCGGCGTAATAGTCAGATGCTATAACAACAATAAGATAGTCACCGAAGGATCTTGATTCCTTTAGATAATGTACGTGACCTAAATGCAAAATATCAAAAACCCCGGATGCCATCACCTTTATCATTAGTAAGTTAAATACTTAGGCTTTTATAAATAATTCGATGGTTATGTCATCATAATGCATGGATTTTATATTTATAAAATTAGTTATTGTTTATTACCTGCGCATTCAGAAGCCGTATATTTTTCAATAAACTCTCTTGCCCTGCCAATAAAGTCTTCCTTCACTAAATTCAGGTATTCGCAGTCTAAATACTGTTTGTTTTTTAGGTCCTTCACAGCTTCTTCATAATTTGAATATATTCCCTTTGCTATTGATTTCAATAGTGAAAATACATCATTAAACTCCTCAACGTGCTCAAATTCCAGAAATTTATAAATCTGGATCTTGTCTGAATTTTCAACAAGCTGGCAGAATAGTGATATTACATCGCCCTCCTCCCCAGAATCTACTACAATCCTAGCATGTTTCATAGATTTTTCATAGTCTTTACTGTACAGATAGGATCTAAAATACTCATAATTTTTTTCAGTATCATATACGGATTTGCACGAATCCAGGTATGTCAGTGCAATATCTGGTTTTCCTGTATTATTTAACTGTGTGGCACACAGTAACTTTGCCTCCTCGCTTCTATATTCATTGCATAATTTTTCTGAAGTTTTAAGTGCATTATCATAATCTCTGAGAAAACTCTGTCCAAAGTATAACAAGGCGAGTATTTCCGCATCTTCTTTCCCATATCTCTTTATCTCTTTTACCAAGAGTTCATAATCATTGTTTTTTAATAAAAAATAAAACCATAATTTATATGCATCAATATCGCCATTCTCAAGTATTTTTTTGTAAGTGCTGTAGGCTTCCTCTTTTTTCCCCTGGGAAATTAGAATGTCTGCTAGCAAATCATAAAATTCGTTGACTTCTGGATAGAATTTAATAAATTGTCTGTATATCTCCTCTCCGGAGTTATTCAGTCCAACCATCTTCAGAAAATCATTCAGTGCATATAAATATCCAAATTCTGCCGTATTTCCAAATGCCTCTGCAGTGGTTTCTATGTATTTCTCTGGTTCTTCTCCGGACATGTATATTGCCAATATTATATTATAAGCATCCTGATTTCCCCTATCATATTTTAAGGCCAGCTTTGCCTCGGACAGTGACTTCATTTTCTGGTCTTCATGAAGGTAAATGTCGGCAAGTTCTGAATGGGCATCTGAATCTGTTATATTTGTCTTTAAATATATTTCCAGAAGAGTCTTTGCCTCATCAAAACGCTGAAGTTTTTTCAGTGAAATGGCCTTAGTAAAGTAAGGTGTATCATCCTCTGGACCGATCTTTATTGCCATGTCAGCATATTTTATACTGTTTTCATAATCCTCTATTGAATAATAACAGAAACTTTTATGTGAATAAATTGCTGGATTGTTCTTGTATCTGCTCTCCATAACATCAAGTTCCCTCAGGGCCCCTTCATAATCAGCCATTTCAATAAGCACTTCAATTTTGTGAAATAGATAATTTCCCTTTGATGGTCTCATATTAATTGCTATATTTATATATTCCAGTGATTTTTCATACTCTCCGGATTCAAAGCTTTTCAATGAGAGATCATAATATTCTTCATCGCTTTTTTTAATTCCGAACATATCTAGTTATTTTACGGATTTATAAATAATATTTGAATTTTGTATGCTGCACATCACCTTCTGCCCAGGAGTTTCTACTAGAGGTTATAACCTTAAGTTTAAATAATCCTTAGAAATTATAAAACATATGCAGAATATAGTAGAAGATGTTTATGAAGAGCTCAAGGCAGCAGTTGAGAAGACTGCGAACCTTCCATGCGCCATTGCATATTCAGGTGGTCTTGACAGCTCTCTTCTTCTGGGACTTTCAGGTTATAAATACATACCGTATACACTGGGATTTTCTGATTCCAGGGACATAGAAAATGCCGATGAGGCATCAATGATTCTGAATATTCACATAAAGAAAATAATACTGGATGATATTGATATTCAGAGTTACATATCACAGTTAAAGGAAATTGATCCTAAAATCACAAAAATGGAACTGGGATATGAGCTTGTCCTTTTCATACTCATGGATTTCATACCTGAGAAATATGTTGTGACCGGTCAGGGTGCAGATGAAATATTCTACGGCTATCACAGGTTTATTGATAATGTAAGACTGAAAAATGACACATACCTTAACAGGCTTTTCAATGTAACGCTTCCCAGGGAGAAGAAAATGGCAGAATATTACGGAAAGGAACTTATTACACCCTATATTTCACCAGGAATTCTCAGAATGAGGCACAATATAACAAGGGATGACAATATAAAGGATACCAGAAATAAGATAATTCTACGTGAAATAGCAAAAAAGATAAACATGCCAGATGAAATATATTCAAGGAACAAAACAGCAGCTCAGTATGGTTCCGGCATTAATAAATTTCTTTTAAGACAAGATGATAAAATATTTAGAAATGAATAAATATTATTGTGAGATATGGTAGTATATAACTAATGGGATAAACAATGACATACATAGGAATAATAGGAGGCAGTGGTCTTTACAGTATAATGGAAAGCAAGAAAACAATTGATGTTGAAACACCTTACGGAGAGCCA
>JAKAAU010000041.1 GCA_021802165.1 Thermoplasmata archaeon | reverse complement strand
AATAAAAAATAATAACATAATGATATTTATAATCAGGTCTGTATAAGCATAATAAAGAATGCTTTGGAATAATAAAAATGATAGGCCCAGAGCCAGGCCGACAGATATTCCAAGTAAAATTATAGATAAAATAAATATAAATAGCATCGGATAGGTTCCAAAGGAATAGTAATTAAGGTTTGATGTTCCCGGCGGAAGTTTTTTCAGGAGGCGATTTATGTTTACCGTGAGTATAATATAGAACAGGGTTATAGCATCAATGAGTTCGAAAAGATCTATTAACCCGATTTTGTGGCTGATCACTATGGTCACAACCGTGAATGCTATTGCAATAACCGAGAATATAATTAAACCAAAGATACTCTTATAAAAGGCAATAGACTGCTTCTTAATAGGCAATGAATTTAGAACTTCAATACCCTTTCCCTCAACAACAAGCAGAAAAATTGCGTAAAATGAGGATACAAACTCTACCAGGTAAAGCAGGGTAAAAAATGAAGAACTGAAGCCATCTCCTATGCCAACTCCAAGGAAAAATGGAATTACAAATAGTACAGGCAGAAATATGTATGATAGGTTCTGGGGTTTTCTGAAGGTACTTTTTGCATCCTTTTTAAGGAAAGCTGCAAGCATTTTATTCCCTTTTATGTTTGAGTATACCTTTTCACTTGATTCGTTTTCCTCGGATGTCATGAGAATATTGTATATTTTCTCCCTTAAAGCAAAATATATGAAAACCACTATTACAAGAAATAAAAGTGATAAAAGTATCTCTATTATCCTGTAGATTAGAGGAAGGGTATAATTTAAATATACAATATATTCTAAATTTATTGGAAATGCAAATATTCTGACATAATATGGAAGAGAGGCAATTGCACTGCTAACATAGCCAAAATAAGATGGATCTTCGATCAGAAGGTAAAATGCCCCCAGGAAAAGGAAAAGTACCAGAATTTTGATTACATTTTTAATTGATGTGTGTGTTTTTGCCTTTTTCCCGGAATATATAAACAGTAGGGATGAGATAATAAAACTGACCATGAGCACAAGGAAAGCGTAAATTATGGCCAGGAATATAGTTTCATAGTCATCTGTGAGAAGATAAAAAAATATGGCAGATGGGAAAACAACAAAAATATATGATGATGAATTGTAAATAAACCATGATATAAACGGGACGTTGACATTGACATTGATCGGAATTGACTTCAGGGGGGCCATTATATTGTTGCTATATACAGAGTTAAAAAAAACGATGGAATTATAAATGCCTATTATGAAGAGATATAGAAATACTATAAGTCCGAAGGAAGCTAGCGCTGCTGTATCCTTCTCTTCAAAATAAACAGAATCAAGAAGCACAAAAATCATTGTAAAAAGTATTGCATTTGCGATATATGTCATCAATATATTTCTTGTGAAGTATGATTGTTTATTTATGGTATTTACGCTCCGCTGAAATTTTGGGGTATCTTTTAAAGCAAGATACCGTTGCTCAACCATTATTAATTTGCTTAAGAATAATGTCTGGTTTTTCATTTTATAGATTCCCTCAGAGAGTCAAGCAGATTGTCAAGGTCCTCGTCTCCGGTCAGTTTAAGGAATACCCCCTCAAGATCACTGTTGTTTGACCCTGCTTCACTTTTTAATTGATCAAGATTGCCGGTTCCGGCTATGTTCCCGTTATATAATATAGAAATGGTATCGCAGACGGTTTCCGCTATTTCCATTATATGGGTGGAAAAAATTACTGTTTTGCCCTTTGCTGTCATATCTTTTAATAGTTCCTTAATAATTTTTGATGATTTCGGGTCAAGACCATTCATGCCTTCATCCATGACAATTATTTTCGGGTCGTGTATTAAGGATCCGATAATAGCCACTTTTTGCTTTGTCCCGAACGATAATGAGCCTATGAATTCATTAAGGTATTTCCCTATTTCAAGGGCATTGGAAAATGCATTTATCCGCTCTTTCAAAACGGAATCATCGATTTTAAACACAGATGCAAGAAAGTTGAAATATTCTATTGGGGTGAGTGATTCGTATAATGCAGGTGTTTCCGGTATATACCCTGTTATGGATTTTATATTGTCTGAGTTGCCGGTAAGATTCATGCCATCAATCACAACTTCCCCTGAAGAAGGTGGCAATATTCCTGCAAGTATTTTCAATAATGTTGTTTTGCCGGAGCCATTGGGTCCAAGAATGCCATATATCTGACCGCCGGCAATAGATAAATTGATACCATTAAGTGCTGTGGTGGTTCCATAACGTTTGTACAGATTCGTTACTTCTATTGTGTTCAACGATTTTAATAGTCATATCTATTATAAATATTTTTGTTGCAATGCATATATTATTTGCAACAGGCCCCTGCCAGTATCCATTATCACAGCAGTGAAATGTGGAATATTATATGGAATATTTCTCCAGCGGCAAAGGTTGCTGCAGCAGCACCGAGAGCTAACAATGAGGCCCTGAGCCCGGATTTAAGAATAGGTGTGTTGAGTGAAAGTGCCACAATAGAATTGGAAATCATCTGTGCTATGAAAACAAGTATTACTGAAAGTGCTACCGCCATGTACTTTTGAAAAAAAACAAAAGGCAATATAGGAATCACAGCGCCTGTTATATAGGAAACTGCGGTATTAAGGGCAGAAATTGTGGCTTCTGAAGAGTATTGATTGATCATGTTTTCCACACCCTTGCTTCTGGAAAATATGTGTTTCCTGTTAAGCATGGCAATTTTATATTCTGATTCAGATTTCTGTGCAAGATATGCCCCCAGAGTCATGCTGAATGTTCCACTTATACCCACAACTACCCCACTCAATGCAATGTCTATATGGCTTGTGATTATTGCGGACAAACCGACCAGGGTTGCAAGGACCTCAACAAGGCCATCACTCATGCCATATAAAAAATCCCTGCTTTTTTGAATGTTTTTAACGCTTTTTGATATTTTGTTTGCAAATATCTCCTCATGCTGCATTTCAGAGGATATAAGGTCATTTACCTTTTTTTTATAATCATCATCCTGCTTATAACTTTCAAGATAGGTTTTATATTTCCTGATAGACTGGTATTCACCATGTTCAAGGAGATTAATTATGAGATTTTTTCCCACTATAGCCCGGATAATTTTCATAAAAAAATATTTGGTTTTTCTGTATGTTATTTTATTTATGTCTACATTTGATGATTTCAATGACTGTCCCCAGAAATTTGCATGTTCATTTTCTATAGTAGCCAGTTGCTTAAAGTTCTCCTTAAGTTCCGGATCTTCTGTATTTCTATACATATAAGTATAGAAAATCATGTCCGTAAGTTCATCGCGGAGAAATTTTATTTGATACCGGGAATTTGAAGTACCAACCATATATCTTTATAGATCAATTATATAAAACTTCTTTTGATAATTTTGGTTAACCTATGAAATTTTTGGGATTAAATTTTAATCTTCTACATATAAATTATGACAGCCTAAATCGAAGGAGTTTTATATTTTTTTATTCTGTTAAATAGAAATAGCACAAAATGTACACATGATAAAGTATATAACTGTCTAAATATTATAATTTTATGGAAAAGGATGTATTGTTAAATGGTGTTAGAATAACAACTGAACTACCGGGGCCCAATGCAAAAAAAATTATGGCAGAGGATGAAAAATATCTGACAACGTCCACAAAGTCATTGCCTGTAGTTGCATACAGGGGTCAGGGGTGTTATATTGAAGATGTTGATGATAATGTTTTTCTTGACTTTTCCAGCGGAATAAGTACAACAAATATAGGCTATGGCAACGAATATGTTATTTCAAAAGTCCAGGAACAGCTGCATAAATTGTGGCACTTTGCAGGAACAGATTTTTACTATGAAGAACAGGTAGAAGCAGCAAAGGCACTGATAGGAGTATCCCCTGGCAGCCATGACAAAAAGGTTTTTTATGCAAACAGCGGTGCCGAGAGCAATGAAGCATCACTGAAACTGGCAAGGAGCTATACAAAAAGGCCACAGTTTATCGGATTCATAGGCGGATTCCATGGAAGAACAATGGGGGCACTGTCATTTACGGCATCACAACCAGTGCACCATGAGGGTTTCTTCCCTGAAATGGGTGGTGTTACACATATACCATTTCCAGACCCATATAGAAATCCATTCAACATAGATGGCTATGAAGAGCCTGAAGACCTGACAAATGCAGCCATCGATTATCTGGAAGATTATGTGTTTGGAAAGTTTTTACCATCCAATTCTGTTGCAGCTATACTTGTAGAGCCAATACAGGGTGAAGGCGGATATATTGTGCCACCCATGGATTTCCACAAAAAACTCATGGAGCTAGCCCATGAAAATGAAATACTGTACATAATGGATGAGGTGCAGACTGGATTCGGCAGAACCGGGCGTTTCTTTGCTTCTGAACACTTTGGTGTTGACCCTGACATTATGTCTGTGGCCAAATCTATAGCCTCAGGAATACCTATGGGTGCATCTGTTGTAAAGAGCAAATATGATTTTGAGAAATCAGGGTTGCATTCCAACACATTTGGCGGAAACCTTCTTGCCTCTGTTTCGAGCCGTGCGACCATAGAAGAAATAAAAAATAAAAATATGGTTGAAAACGCGAGAAAGGTTGGAGATTACCTTAATAAGAGGCTGCATGAATTGCAGGAAAAATATGATAGCATAGGGGACGTCCGGGGGCTCGGGTTAATGCAGGCAATAGACTTTGTGAAAAATAGAAAGACAAAAGCCCATTTCCGTGGGCTCAGGGATAAAACTATAGAGAATGCCTATAAAAACGGGCTCATATTGCTGGGTGCTGGTGAGAGCGCCATAAGATTTATACCTCCCTTGATCGTGAATGAGAAACAGATTGACGAGGCTATAGATATACTTGATAACTCAATAAAAAAAGCCTTATGAATTTAAATAATTGACAAGGGTGGTGAGCGGCAATCCGCCCTCCCATCTCAGTATATAATTTCCTGTTCTAGTTATTTCCTGCTTTGGGAGAAGTTCATAAAGTCCGCGCATTTTTCCCCTGTACTGGTAATCGCTCTCTATTGAAAAAAATCTCCAGAAATCCCCTTTATAATTTTTTAACCTGTAGGCATATGTTATGAAAAGCCCGGATAGAATACACCTGTTATGGAGTTTTAAGGCCTGGTCCTGCTTTGTCCCGGAGGCTTCACTGAATGTTAATTGTGATCTGGAAGACGATTTTACTTCAATTACGAGAGAATAATCATCGCGCAGTGCCACAAGATCTGCACCAAATGAACCTGCTGCCCGGGCAACGTAAAATGGCTTATCCATCATTGTATATACCACATCCTTTGAAACGGGGTCAAGATTTTTCGTTATCCTATCCAGTGTGTTTTTCGTACCTATGAGTATATTCATTAACTCCCTTTCGTAGATGCTGCCATTCACTTATACCACTTATTTCAAATCTGCTTTAACAGATTTTAAGGCTTGAAGCCGGAGTTCTAATCTCTTTTCGCCATCCACGAATCTTTTACGTTCAATATCATTCTCCGGTATTATCTCAGGTATCTCTGTTGCATGGCCATTTTCGTCCAGTGCAACATATGTAAAAAACGCCCTTGTTGTAACATTGCTCTTGCTGGTAGTGACATTTTCAGAAGATACATCTATCTCAATTTCCATTGTTGATTTTGTTGTATAGGTAACAAATGAATGCAGATGCACTATATATCCAAGTTTTATTGGTGAAAGAAAGAACAGGTTATCTATGCTGCCCGTGACCACTTTCTTCCGGCTATGCTTAAAAGCCGTTATGCTCCCTATGTTATCCATCCATTCAACAAGCCTCCCGCCATACAGGTCACCGAACATATTGGTGTCTCCGGGAAGTACAATGATTTCGGATGTTACATCCGATTCGCTAACTCTTTTTCCCATATAGGTTGATTGTAAATAATTTAATAATCTTATCATATATCCATAATTATTGATGGGATTTGATGAAAAGAATTGTAATGGCAATTGGCAACAATTATCCGGACTATAACGAGAAATGCGGAAGCCATGGATTAATTGATGATATATTCGCTAAATCAGGTAAACTGATATCAGAAAATGAAATTGTAATGACATGCGGAGATAGTTATCCTGAAAATGCAGATACTTTTTATCCGGTGAATATCATCAATGCCTATGATCGTGTTAAATACAAATATGGATATTCAAAGGAGATTATTGCAGTTTTTACCAGGGTGGAAATCAGGAAAATTTCTAATCCTTCAGTACAAACAGGAGATAATTATACAGAAAGTGGAATTCCTGAGAATGGGAAAACGGAAGAATTCCTTGAGCCGATAGATATACCAGAAAAATCGGCAATTATGACGCTTATGTCCGATGGGTATTTACCCATAATTATTGGTGCAGGTTTTCCTGTGGTGAGAGAGTTGCAGTATTATAATAATTGCCATGGAATGGTTAATAATTATTCTTCCTCGTCACTTCTCGGAACGCTTATTGAGGCGGATGAGTTAATAATTATATCCGGGCATAGGGATGAATTTAAAGGCATCGTAAATAGCCAGGAATTATTGAATAATATAACATTTGATGCCCTGATGGATATCTATAAAAGAGGGAAATTTAAGGATAACATCGCTGGCAAAAAGGTAAAGGCCATGCTGGATTTCATCTCCAAGGGCGGGAAAAAAGCAATATTAATGTCAACTGATATGGATAATGTAATTACACTTATTCCATGATTCCGGTTGTAGTTATTTCAAAGTTTATTGCAGGAAATTGCAGTATTACTCTTCAAGCCTTTGAACTTCAGATACATCAGGGTAAACAAAACATTTTCTGCATCGCGGTTCATAACTCTCCATGCCGCCTATTTTTATCTGCTCGCCGAATATTTCTTTGCCATTCAAAATTCTCTGAGAAAATGTCGCATCTTCACCGCATTTTGCACATACTGCGGTCAATGAATAAACCTGGTCCGCCCTTGATATAATATCCATAGAAGTTTTAAAAGGGTTTCCAAGATGGTTTTTGTTCAGGGCAGCTGCATAAACAATTTTATTTTCACTGGCAATTTTATCTGCTATCTCGGGCAATATGGATCCGTGATTCCAGAACTGGGCTTCGTCTATGCCTATCACATCCACATTTTTAGACAGGTTGTACATTTTCTCCACGCCCTCGTTATCTGTATTTAACACTATTGCTGGAAGCCTCATGCCCTTATGGGTGGTCACAAATGTCGTATCATATCTTTTGTCCATTTCTGGCTTAAATAATAAAGTATTTCGCCCTGCCAGAATTTCCCGTTCTAACAGTTCAATTAATCTTGAAGTTTTGCCTGAAAACATAGGACCGGTGATAACTGTTAGTTTTCCTATAATGATATTTTTCATTATTGTTAGTATTATTAACTCATATAAGTTTTTAACCAGCATGGCACTTTATAATAATGACTGTCATGCATACAATTAAGTTATGATGTATTAGAAAATATTATGAATATAGAGATGATTATGAATAACCTGGGTGAATTAATGGAAGCAGAAATTACAAATTTTAGGGAATATTATGATAATAAAATTATCACAGCGTTGATCGGAATAGAAGCCG
Source organism: Thermoplasmata archaeon (assembly GCA_021802165.1). The sequence continues at coordinate 1,958 of JAKAAU010000041.1, read as the reverse complement.
AGATTAACAACGTTGATGCAATTGGAAGGATAATAGGAGAACATAAAAATGTCGAAGAGGTCTTTGTTGTTACCGGAGAATATGATCTTATAATAAAGGTCAGATTTCCCGATTACATAGCCCTTGAAAAGTTTATAGTTAATAACCTTAATTCGATACAGGGTATAAGAAAATCCAAAACAATGATGGTATTATCCATCATTAAGGATATGTATATGAGGTGATAGAATGGATGAGAATTTGTTTAACGAGGTTCTAGCCTTGATGGATGATCTGGAAGATGATTCGTCCATACCGAGGAATGTAAGAAAAACGTCTTCCGAAGCAAAAGAAAAAATGAAAGATGGCAAGGAAAGCCTTGATTTAAGGTGTGCCACTGTCATATCTGAACTGGATGATATCTCCAATGACCCGAATGTGCCGTCACATGGGAGGGCAGCCATATATACTATAATCAGCAAACTGGAAGCACTCTCAAAATCATGAGTTTATTATAAATTAAACATAGAAAATAAGCATTTTATAATATATTAATTTTTTTTTGTATAGTTAAATATATATAACATTATAATATTATTATCCGATTAAAAATGGCGCTTTCAGAAGAAGTTAACAAGCTGGCGAAATACCTAATGGTGTCGGACATCCCCAGAAGTGTGGCATACACACTGGTATATATAAAAGACAAGGGTGAAATTACCTCTGTTGAGGTTGAGAGGGAAACAGGATTAAGGCAGCCTGAAGTATCTATTGCCATGCAATGGTTGCGTAGAAAAAACTGGATTGCAAAAAGGAATATGAAAAAAGAGGGAAAGGGACGGCCCGTGCACGGATATAAATTATCCAAGGATTTCAATGAAATACTTGAGGAAATAATAAATGAACGTGAAAAGAAAATAGATGAGATAAACAGTACCATAAACCAGTTAAAAAATTTTAAAAACTAAAACTATTTTTTTAATATATAAAAATATTAATTGTATATAAGCATGTAGAAATATGTCTTCGTTCAAGGATGGAATTATTGCAGGCCTGAAATCCGGGTTTATTTATTTTATTATTGCCTCAATAGTGAATGTTATTATACTCTACATATTTTCTGCAGAATTTGCATTTGCCTATGGATATACCATTACATCCAAAAATCTGTCACTTTTATTCACTGTGCTATTGGTTTCGCAGGTACGTGATTTATTGATACTTGGGCTGGTTTTTGGTGTGTTTTACTCCATTCTGCTGGCAAAATACTTTGATATTATCCCGAGAAATACACTGGATGGCAAAATAAAGTTTATGGTAATAGCCTACTGGCTCGTCTTTTTTGTGATAATAACGGTTTATAGCCTTGGCCTGTTAGGTATATACGATTTAATATTTTACTTCATAACATACATAGTAGCAAATTTCTTCCTCTCATTATTATTCGGGTCATTGCTTAAAAAATATAACTCGAGATATTTAACTCAAAGTGAATAATAATAATTATCCACAACTTTTACTTTTGTGTGTAAGTTGTACCATTCATATTCCTTTTTCTTATTATTTTCATAGATTACTGGAAGATAAGGTGTTTTAATTAATAACTCATTTTCAGGGTTTATCATGCATTCCACATAATTGACTGGCATACCAAATGACCCCACGCGTATATCATCAAATGGGTTCATATGTGTTGTAAGTGTGAACTGGTCAGATCTACCCGTAATCAGGGGAATATCTGTATATTGATGGAAAGCATTTTCTATTTCTCTATCGTAAAATGGCATTATACAGTATTTTACGCCAGAAATATTTATTTTTTTCTCAATGATGTGTGAGTAAAATGAAGGGGGCCCCACTACAAAATCACAGGCATTCCGGGAGATGGAAGCTGGGCTGTTTATGACAATGGTCCCTGAAAATGATATGGGAAGGGCTATTGAGTAGATTAAACCAAGAGGGGTTGAATGGTCTATATC
>JAKAAU010000040.1 GCA_021802165.1 Thermoplasmata archaeon | reverse complement strand
GGCAATAGCAGCAACAATTTTAACAGTGATCATACTGGTATTTTTGTCCCTGGGCCTGCATGTTCTCTTTGCACCACTTGCAGTTGCAGGAAGTATTATAGCTTTTCTGATTACACTGTTTATTTTCTTCTACACATATAGCGCTATATATGATATTAGCCTTGGACGGAGCTTTATACTGGCAGTAATGGAAATTATAATGTGGTTCTTATTCTTCCTGTTCACAGGCATACTGGGTGCTTTCTTTGCCTTAATTTAAAAAATAGAGATACCAGAATTATAATTAATGCATGTTGTTATATTTTGCTTCAATAGGGGTTCACTTTTTCCTGTTATTTCCTGGAAAAAAGAATAAATAAATATATAATTCAGGCTAATAAAAGAATATCATTTACAACCTGTGCAGCAGTTTCCAGTGGCCCATCATGCTTTTCAAATACCATGAGGTCGTCATTATTATCTGTTTTCTCAAGGTATCCCATTGATAGTGAATCCATAGCGGCCATAGAATCACCTGGCTTTATGCTGAATATTTTAGATTCAATGATAGGATTTGTTCCCGCAGTGATATGTGAAAGAACACGGTATACTTCACCAGAATTCCTCATGTATTCAATATTATCAAGATTTTCTATGCCATCATATTCCACATCCTTTAATGTGTAATCAAGCCCTAGAAGTGCATTGGCTATAATAACAGTCTTTCTGGCTCCATCCAGCCCATTGGTATCGTCATGGTAATCAGTTTCAGCTATGCCCATGCTCTGGGCAGTTTTTATTGCTTCATGGAAATCCACATTTCCCATCAGGTGGTTCAGAACAAAATTAATTGTTGAACTTACCTGCCCCTTGAATTCCAAAAGTTTTGATGATTTTAGTGAATACCTGTTAAGATTGAATAAGGGAACACCGCCTCCAACAGCTGATTCATAGAGTATATTCTTTTTCTGCTTTCTGGATGATTCCATGATCTCCTTCCAGTGCAGAGCCAGCGGAGCCTTATTGCAGGTTACTACCTGTTTCCCACTATCGAAAGCATTTTTATACATACGCATGCCTGCAAGCCCGTCCTTTGTTGCCGGCGACATATCTACTATTACATCTGAATTAAGGGAATAGATATCTTCCATTTTCATTACATCTGCAACTTCATCCAGTTCGCCCCTTTCCTTGTACATGAGAACCTTGTCAAGATTCAATCCATTTTTATCATAAACTGTTGTTTTTGAATCTGATACAGAAATGACATGGATATCGGAACCAAATCTGGTTTTAAAATACTCATGATTTTCATTCAAAATACCCACTACAGCCTTTCCTATATGGCCCAACCCCACAAGAGAAACATCCATAATTGCTTATTATAACTTATTTTATAAAACTTCTTATGTTGATTTTTATTTGTAGAATATTTCAAAACCCTATAGATATACTAATTACGCGATATTTATATTTCTATTGTGTATTTATATTTTTACAGAGATTATGTACACAACCTTTCCCTCGAAGTAACTTTAAATCCCTAAGTATATAAAATAATACTGGATATTTTTCAGGTTTAATAACTTTTTATATTTCATTCTATCTCAATTTTTAAATTAAAAGTATACAGTGTCATGTCATTACATAACATAGTATTATATATTTCCTAATTATTTAACTCATATGGTTGATATTGAAACTCAGAATAATGTTGTTAAAAGTAAATACAAAAAGGATCTGGGACTCTGGAGTGTTATTATGCTGGCACTTGGTGGAATTTTAGGGCCTGCCGTCGCCTATGCACCTGTGTACACACTTGCCTATGCTGGACCTATAGGCATACTGGCGTGGCCAATAGCCATGGTTATGATAATTCCCATAGGACTGGTATACGCTGAACTGGGTACAACATGGCCAAAGGCAGGTGGTGTTGCATATTATCCTTCTAAAAGCAATGGGCCTATAGTAGGAGCGATAAATGGTTGGTCATCCATGGTTGGATATCTATTTGTAGGACCGGTCATAGTATTTGCAGTTGTGGAATATTTGAGTTTTTATTTTCCATCACTCTATGCAAACGGGACATTAACATATCTTGGAATAATTGTGGCGGAAATAGTACTCATACTTGTATTTCTTGTTAATATACTGAGGATAAAGCATATGGGTGCTATAAACCTCATTCTCACAGCAATTACACTTTTGCTTATTGGTGTTGTGATCATTGCCCTTGCTTTCTATTTTAAACTATCCAATATTACTTCCACTGCAGGAGGAGTTATACCATACGGCTTCACCGGGTTTTTCGGAGCAATAACCCTGACCGTATTCGGTTACGGAGGATTCAGGCAACCTATAGATTATTCAGAGGAAGTCAAAAATCCAGGCAAAAGCATACCAATAGCAATTATAGTAGCACTGCTTGTTTCTGGTCTTGTATTTTCTCTTGAATCACTTGTATTCGCAGGTGCTATCAATTTCTCTAAACTTGGAATAAGTACGGGTAATTGGTCTGCGTTGTTTGCCTACAGTTCTCCGTATGCTACACTATCGAAAGTACTTGTATTGCCCGCCATAGTAATAATTGCAATAATTGTTGCACTTATAGCCACGTTTAAGGATGGTGTTATATATTATGGTGGCACTGCTAGAGTGGGAGAAGTCCTGGCAAGGGAAGATAAATTTCTTCCAAAGCTATTTGACAGGATGAATGTAAGAGGAATACCGGTATATTCTATCGTTCTTGTATTAATAATCACAATAGTTTTAGTAGCACTGGGGAGGTCACTGGCAACAATTATAGGCATTATGGTTGATGGCTTTTTATTATCATACGCCCCTGGAGCCATTAGCTTAATGGTATTCAGAAAAACAGATATGGTTACAAAGAGGCCATTTAAGCTTCCATTTGCTAAAATACTTGCACCCATAGCATTTATTGTTGCCAATCTTCTGGTATACTGGTCAGGATGGGCAGCAGTTGAGATTATCATTCCATTGGATTTCGCCGGTATACTGCTTGTACTTGTTTACAGCCACTACACAAAAATTGACATGAAGTATGCAATGTATGGAATATGGATGCCAGTATACCTTATATTTATACTTATAATGTCCCGTATAGGAAGTAGCCTGTTCCACGGATTAAATTATATCGCGTTTCCATATGATACAATAGTTTTTATTATTGTTACAATGGTGTTCTATTTTGTAGGTGTAAATCTAGGAGTAAAAAGTGTAAATTATATAACTAATAAAAAAGCGGGCAACCCGGAATGAATTAATTTTTTTATTTCAAACATTTTTTACATTTTTTATGTGATATAGCTACAGTATACGTTACAGGATTATCTGAATGTATCGATTTAGCATACTTACTAATTATTTTAGATATATTTAAATACAGATAAGATTTAATGTTTTATGGCAGATATAATAGATAATATAAATATGGTTGAACTGGAAAAAACTGAAAATAAAATTAAATCTAGTGGTGGGCATTTATTTGTAGAAAAACACATAAATGGAGAATTTAATTTAAGTGGCAGCCCAATGTTTACCGCGGAACTTGGCTCTGAGAAGGCAAAATTTATATTAGGGGCAGATGAGCCGGGAATTCTCGGTGGGCAGGGAGTACATGCGACCCCACTTAACTACCTGATGATGGGAGTTATGTCATGCTTTGCATCCACAGTTGCAATTCAGGCTGCAAAGAGGGGCATCGTATTAAAAAAATTAAAATTTAAAGGGCATCTATATTATGACATAGGCCCTGTTGTGGTTGAATCCGACTTTCCCATAATCAAATCTTTAAAGATAGAGGTTGAAGCAGATCAGGATATAAAAGTCGTGCTGGAGCATTCAAGAAAAGCATGCCCTGCCTTATATGCAATAATGAATCCTATACCCACTGAAATATCACAGGTATAAAAATTAGAATATATCATTAATTTGATAAAATAAAATTTTGTAATGGTATGTATAATTGAAAATCCAATCAGGAGATTTTTGAATAAAATGTTTAAATTATATTAGGTTAATTATATATATTACTAAATCATTATTCATATATGGATACTAAAAAATACTTTGATTTGTCCGTGGAATTGAAACCAAATATGCCCTGCTGGCCAACAAAGATCGGAATAAGGATAGATCCAATAGGCGTTCTTTCAAGAGATGGCTACAGTGTTGAAAAGTTTGAAACGGTGACACATACTGGAACACATATAGATGCTCCTTATCACATGATCGATAACGGTATGACTGTGGACAAAATACCACTTAGCCAGATTATTGGCCCGGGATATTGCATAAGGCCAGAAGTAGATGGCACTGAAATTAAGCTTAATGCATTGAAAAAAATATGGAAACCTGAATATGACAATAAGATTATTTTAATAAACACGAATTGGGATAAAAAACGTGGGTTTACAAAAGAATTTCAATACGAATTTCCAGGGTTGGCCGACGATACTGTTGATTTTTTGATAGAACACCATCCGAAAGTTATAGGCATAGATACGTTAGGCATAGACCCATATAGCCACGGTGATTTCAGAGTCCACAAGGCTTTGCTTTCAAAAAATATGGTCTTTATAGAGGATTTAGCGAATCTCGATAAGCTTGAAACTGGAAGGGAATACACTGTTATTGCACTCCCACTAAAGATTTATGGAGGCAGTGGGGCTATGGCAAGGGTAGTCGCTGTTGAATAGGCGTATACTATAATCTTATTTCATTTTCAATTGAATATAAAAAATTTTAAATTAAAAACTTAAATTTATGGTATTTAATCAATATGTATTCAAAGTACCGAGGCGGCAACAACAAGATCGTCATCGTCTACATTTATAAGTTTTACACCTGAGGTAACCCTTGACTGTATTTTGATTTCATCAGAATTCAATCTGATAGTTTTATTGTTTCTGGTAACTATCAGGACTTCCTGGGAATCGCCAACAGGTAATGCAGTAACCAGTGAACCGGTCCTTTCACTTTCCTTAAAGATGAGATTTCCAGAAGACCCTCTATGGTGTATGGAAAAATCAGTTATCTTTGTTCTTTTTCCCAACCCATTTTCCGTTATGCTCATTACAGTATCGTTGTCATCCACTAAAAATGAGTTGATTACTTCAGCACCGTTTAGCCTCATGGATTTAACTCCCCTTGAAGCTCTGCCGGTTGAAGATACCTCATCGGAAAGGAATACTGCCGCTTTGTTATTGCTGGCTGCGACAAATATCTTTGATGGTTTTTCAAGATCCATTACAGAAACTACCTCATCCTGATCGTCGAGTTTAATAATCTTCAGGCCAGATTCCCTCATATCCAGTATTTCCTTTACAGGAGTTCTCTTTATAAAGCCTTTCTTTGTAATTATTATCAGGAAGTTTTTAGGGCTTGCGGGCGATTTCATTATCTGTTTTATCTTTTCATTTTCATTCATTTTAAGGAAAGTTCCGCCGACACTACCAAGTGATGTCCTTGATTTTTTCTCTATTGTATATGCTTTAGTTCTCAATACTCTCCCGGTATTCGTGAAGAAATAAATCATATCATGGGACATGCAGGATAAAATGCTTCTAACTGTATCTTCTTTCCTGGTTGCTGTGATAGTTCCCTTTCCGCCCCTTTTCTGAACATTGTATTCCTCAGAAGAAACCCTTTTAAGAAGCCCATTTTCACTGAGTATCATTATGGATTCCTCATTAGGTATGATGTCCTCATCGTTTCTTGCGTTGATATCCCTGTTGAGAACCTTTGTGCGCCTCACATCGCCGAACTGCTTCTTTATTTCGAGGGTTTCCTGCTTAAGTACGTCCCTCCGTTTGGATTCATTATTTATTATCTCATTTAACCTTTCAATGTTTTCCTTTATGCTTATAAGCTCATCATTAATTTTTTTGATTTCCAATCCAGTTAAGCGCTGAAGCCTCATATCCAGTATGGCTAGAGCCTGCTTCTCGGAAAGTGATAATTGATCCATCAGGGATGTTTTAGCCATATCAGCATTGTCGGAAGACCTGATAATTTTTATCACGCGATCTATGTTCTCCAGTGCAATAACAAGCCCTGATAGTATATGCTCCCGGTCCATCAATTTATTTACTTCAAAAACTGAACGCTTCCTTATTATTTCAAGCCTGAAATCTATGAAGCCCAGAATCATTTCATCAAGTGTCATGACCTTTGGTTCGTTGTTCAGCAAAACCAGATTATTCACACCTATGGTGGTTTCCAGTGGGGTGTGTTCATATAACTGGTTAATTGTAAGTCCCTTGCTGTCATCATTTTTAATCTTGATAACTACCCGTATGCCGTTTCTGTCGCTTTCATCCCTTATATCAGATATGTTGCTTATAATTCCGTTTTTTACCTGTTCGGCAACGTTCTGGATATAAAGAGCTTTATTAACCCCATATGGCAGTGTTTTAATGATGATTTTTTTCTTTTCTTCATCATCTATTTCTCCCTGGCAGAATACCTTGCCATGGCCTGTCCTGTAAATATTCAGAAGGTCCGAATTTCTATAAATCATTCCGCCACCGGGAAAATCCGGGCCCTGAACAAATTTCAGTAAATCTTCAACACTGCAGTCTGGATGGTCTATTCCGTACATTATTGCATCTGAAATTTCTGAAAGGTTATGTGGTACCATATTGGTTGCCATTCCAACAGCTATTCCAGATGTTCCATTTATTAATAACTGGGGTATTCTTGACGGGAAATACACCGGCTCGTCAAGTGAACCATCAAAATTCGGGCTAAATGGAACTGTTTCCTTTTCTATGTCCCTTACCATTTCCTCTGCCATTTTGCCTAATCTGGCTTCTGTATACCTCATAGCAGCAGGGGCATCCCCGTCTATAGAACCAAAATTTCCCTGCCCGTCAATCAGTGTATACCGCAACGAAAAATCCTGGGCCATTCTTGCCAGTGCTTCGTATATTGACGAATCGCCATGTGGATGGTATTTACCCATGGTTTCTCCTATTATACGTGCAGACTTTTTATAGGGCTTGTCATGGGTAACACCCAGTTCGTACATGGAGTATATTATTCTCCTCTGTACCGGTTTTAATCCATCCCTGAAATCAGGTATTGCCCTGCTCACTATTACACTCATCGCATAGTCAAGATACGATGTTTTAATTTCCTCTTCAATTGGCCTTAATAACATTTATCCCACCTATATATCCAGATTCTGGACGTATTTTGCATTATCCTCTATGAATTTTCTCCTTGGCTCTACTTTCTCTCCCATAAGTATGTTAAACAGCTGGTCGGCATATAAGGCATCCTCTATGCTTACCTGCACCAGTTTTCTTGATTCAGGATTCATTGTGGTTTCCCAGAGCTGTTCCGGGTTCATCTCCCCGAGACCCTTAAATCTCTGTATTACCACATTTTTACCCATCTTTGCCACTTCACGGTCTTTTTCATCCTCGCTGAATACATATACTATATCGTTGCCCTTCTGTACCCTGAACAATGGTGGCTGGGCAAAGTAAATGTGACCGCCCTGGATAAGTTCATTCATGAACCTGTAGAAAAATGTCAGGAGAAGTGTTCTTATATGGGCTCCATCAACATCGGCATCTGTCATTATTATTATCTTACCATAACGGAGATTTTTTATGTCAAATTTATCCTTAATGTTTGTACCAATTGCGGTAATAAGGTTTTTAATTTCCTCGTTCTCCAGAGCCTTGTTATCGTTTGATTTTTCCACATTGAGTATTTTTCCCCTCAGTGGGAGTATTGCCTGGTATTCCCTGTTCCTCGCCTGTTTTGCTGATCCGCCTGCAGAGTCTCCCTCTACAATGTACACTTCAGTCTGATCTGAATCGCTGGATGAGCAATCTGCAAGTTTCCCTGGCAATGTTCCGCTTTCCAGGGCAGTTTTCCGCCTTACAAGGTCCTTTGCCTTCCTGGAAGCTTCCCTTGCTATGGCAGCTGCCAGTACTCTCTTTATTATTGCATCTGCTATAGGGGGATATGATTCAAAATAATCTTTGAGATATTTTTCAGTAATAGAAGATACTATACTTTTCACTACTGAATTCCCCAATTTTTCCTTTGTTTGCCCTTCAAACTGGGGATTAAACATCTTTACATGCAACACTGCAGTTAAGCCTTCTCTGGTATCATCGCCTATAAGCCCGCTTACGCCCTTTACCAGGTTTTTAGCCTTGGCATATTCGAGAACAGCACGTGAAAGCCCTGTATGGAAACCGGTTATATGGGTTCCGCCTTCGGGGGTCTTTATATTATTTACAAAGCTTTCCTCTGTGCCGGTTACATTGTCTATATACTGCAACGCGAATTCTACCACATACTCTTTGTATTCCTCACGGCAGTAAATTGGCTCCTTATTAACGATATCCTTTCCCTGATTGAGGAACTGGACATATTCTACAAGCCCGCCATCAAAATGGAATTTTTCGTGTTTGCCTGACCTTAAATCGCTCAATTCTATGGTTATATTTGGATTTAAAAAAGCAAGGTCCATGATTCTCTGTGAAATAACCGGGTATGAAAAATCTATGGTATCAAAAATTGTTGCATCTGGGTAGAACTTTATAATTGTCCCGTGTTCCGGATATTTCATTTCTATATCCCCAATTTCCGGATCAGCTGATTTATTTTTTGCATCAAGAACCTGTAGCCCGGATACCGGAACACCCTGTTTAAATTTTTCATAATAAATTTTATTTCCCTTTTTTACCACGGCAAGCAAATAATCAGAAAGTGCATTTACCACATGTACACCAACGCCATGCAACCCTCCTGTAACCTTATACACTTTTTTATCGAATTTAGCACCACTGTGGAGTTCGGTCATTACTATTTCGAGTCCTGGACGCTTATATTTAGGATGTATATCTACCGGAATACCTCTTCCATCATCCTCGACAGATATTGAACCGTCTTTATATATTACTATATTTATATCAGAACCGAAACCGGCCATGGCTTCGTCTATACAGTTATCAACAACTTCATAAACCATATGGTGTAGGCCATCAGGCCCCGTTGAGCCTATATACATGCCGGGTACTTTTCTTACTGCCTTCAATCCCTCAAGAATTTGTATCTGAGATGCATCATAATTATCCATAGCTTTATCCATACTATTACTGTAATACAACATAACGTTATAAGTTTTATTGAGTTTGGCGGAATCGTTATTTCCAGCACTGTGGTTATTGCTTGTTAACATCGTTATATGAAGGCTAGAAGCAATAACTGCCGGGTGCAACAATTGTTAATGTTTAATTAATCATATAAAATCTACCTTCATGGAATATGTTAAAGCTAATGGATGGCAGGTTTATATAGATTTTTTCAGGAACACACAGTTAGATGAGTTCGTAAATAAAATAAATTCAACCAATGCTGTTAAAGTCGAGAATAATTTTTCAATAAAAAATAAGAAATTCAGGCATGTGTTCCATGGAATAAAATCACTGCCTTTATTTTATGATCCATTGAACAGGGTTAATTACCTCACACTTGGATTTGTGTATGATAGTTACGGCCATCTGGGATTTTACAGGATTGAAGTCAGGAATAATAAAGAGTATATATTTATTGCAGACAAAAACTATTTTAAAGGAAAAAATGGTAACATACCTG
>JAKAAU010000039.1 GCA_021802165.1 Thermoplasmata archaeon | reverse complement strand
GTCTGATATCTCTTTAGCATATACTATCTCCACATTATAGCCGACTCCTGATGGTATTATTCTTACTTCTCTCAAATCTATATCATCTAACCTTGTTTCCACCTCCAAATCCATTATTTTGGGGAATTTAAGAATCCCATTCTCTATATGGCACTGCTGGTTTGTAAAAATCAACATAAATTCCCCATTCTTATGCTTATACTTGGGCGGTTTAGGAACTCCATTGAATAGCTCTGGATTCTTCTTATACGATCTCAGAGCTCCAAAGAATGAAGTCCATGACTGCTTTACCTTTTTGATAGTCCACTGTGCTGTCTGTGCTGGCAGTTTCTGGAAATTGTTGTTTTCCTCCAGAGCTGATGGTTCTGCAAATTGTTTTGCAAGAGTTTTGTAAGAGGACATTCTATTATGGTTAAAGAACTGGTTTCTAAGGATATAATTTGTCTGGTTGAATAGGTTCTTTGATATATGGCACATACTGGATATCGCACCATTACCACGGATAAAAATCTGTTCAGTTCTGATTATCTTCATAGCCAATCTCCATAGAATTATTCTTCCTCTTTGAATACATTTTCATTGAATAACAATGAAGCATTGAAATTATATCCTCAAATATTTCCTCTGAATCCAGCTTCTGGTTTCCTACTTCAGATATAACAACTATTTCAGTGCCAAACTTTTCAAAGAGATTTTTAAATAAATCAAATCCTACTCTGCTCAATCTGTCCCTGTATGTTATTATTACCTTTTCTACTTTATAGTTTATAATTTCATCAAGCATCTCAAAGAATCCTTTTCTTTTCTCGAAAGATATCCCTGATGCTATATCCGAATAAATGGCATTTATTGTATATCCATTCATAAAGCACCACTGCTTCAACTGCTCTATCTGATTATTTAAATCATTCTTCTGTTTTATTGTTGATACCCTTGCATAGATAAATGTTTTTCTTTTGACATCCCTGTTCAATAATTTATAAACGTCTTCATTGCTATAGTCATAATAACCGTTTGGCATAACTGTAAATCTTATCTTCCCTGTTGAAGCATAAACATGAAGTGTTTTTCTTGAAATTCTTAATAGGTTTAATACCTCATTTGCCTTCATAGTTAATACCATAATATATTAATTATAGAAATAGTTATCTAAATTATACACTATACGATAGTAACCCGTCAGCTTGCATTGTTTTAACTGTTATATTATAAGTCCCATCAGGAAGTGCGTTTGTATTATAGCTGAATTTTATTAGGCTGTCTGTTGTATTGTATATTACATGACTATCCAGGTAAACTTCAGTATTTCAATCTTGGATTAATGCATAAACATGGTAACAGGTTAATAATATTAATATTACATAAGATAAATATAAAACATTTATATATCATTTCACTCTGGTAGTGACTATTGTACTATTCATCAATGTAATTTTACTATTTCTGACATAAATATATATTATACAATATCATTTAAAATTATGTCGGATTTGATAGAGCTTCAGGAAATTGCAAGAGAGTTTATTGATAAAAGAGACTGGAGGAAGTTTCATACATTGAAAGATTTAGCAATGAACTGCTCAATTGAATCCAATGAATTAATGGAAATATTTCTATGGAGAGACCTGGATTTTGAGAAAAATATAATAAATGGAAATGATAAAAAATCTCTAACAATGATAAAAAATGAGGTCTCTGATATATTCTTCTCCTGTCTTGCAATTGCTGATCATTTAAACTTTAGCCTTGAAGATGCGTACAGAGAGAAAATGTCAGAACTTAATATAAGGTATGACCCGGATAAAGTAAGAGGAAAACTTTCTAAAATTCCGTCACCGGATAAAGATAGTGGTAGATGATTTATATTAAAAGTTTATTTTTCAGGTATAAATCATAGAATCTGGTACCGCGGTTCATTAAACATTCTGGTGTGCCTTCTTCCAGTATGCTTCCGTGATCAATATAATAAATATAATCTGAATTCACTATTGTTTCCAGATGGTGTGCTATGATTATTATTGTTTTGCCTTCCATGAATTTAAAAATGGCACTCTGAATTATGCCCTCGTTTTTCAAATCAAGCTGAGATGTTGCCTCATCCATTATAATAATCTGTGGATTATTCACAGCGGCACGGAGTATTGAAACTGCCTGCCTCTGTCCTTCAGAAAGGTTTGTTCCTCTTTCTCCTACCTCGGCATCTAATCCCAGTGGTCCCAGAATACTGGTCAGTCCGAGCTCATCTATTTTCCCAGCCACAGTGTCTTCAGAGATAGAAGAATCGGCAAAACGTACATTTTCCATTATAGTTCCCTCGAAAAGGAAAGGTTCCTGTAAAATTACTCCGAAGAGTTTCCTGTATTCCAGTGTATTGAAATCGTTTATATCCGTTCCGTCCATGAAAATATGTCCGAAAGTCGGCTTATAAAAGTTCAGGATAAGCCCTGATAGTGTTGTTTTTCCAGCGCCAGTTTTTCCGATTATTGCGACTTTCTGACCTTTCTTAAAGTCCATGGAAATATTGTTGATTATTTTCTCACTATCGTATGCAAATGAAACGTTTTCAAATGAAATTTCATGGTTAAAAGCAGGTATTTTGTTTCCGCCGGTATTATAATCAACATCTTCATCTATTATTTTATATATTCTTTCGATAGCAATTGACGAAGATTGGTATGAATTATAGAACTGGGAAAGCTGGACTATGGGGTTGAAAAAGCTCTGTACGTATACTATGAATGAAACCAGTATTCCTATGCTTATTATTTTTCCGAAAACTTCAGTACCGCCTTCATAAAGAACTACCATTATACCAAGCCCCTCAATGATCTGAACTATACTTGAGAAAATAGAGGTTAATCTCACCGCCTTAACGTTTGCATCATAGTTATTGGAATTGACGGTCTCAAAGTTATCATTGAATATATCCTCGGTTCCTGAACTTTTTATTGCTTTTATGCCATTTATGGATTCGCCAACATTACCTGTAAGTTCTGCTATTCTTCTTCTTACACTTAAATAATTGAACTTAATTTTTTTGTTCATAAGCATTATTGTTGTAAGAAGCATGGGTATTATAATAACCGCATAAAGTGTCAAAACCGGGTCCAGATATACCATTATAATTATTGAGGCGATAATTCCTGCTATACCGGCAACAACCTGCGGTAGCTGGAATGTAAGAAAATCAGATAGTGTTTCAGCGTCATTGGTAATCCTGCTTATTATCTGCCCTGCATTCTTACCGGAATAATATTTAAGCGGAACATACTGAAGCTTTTTGAATGCCCTGTTCCTCAAATTTTTGATAACTTCCTGAGATGTGTTCATCATATACTTTGTTCTCCTATTTTCAGCAAAGTAGTTCAGAATGTAAATTGCAAGGTATGTTACAGCCAGTACTATTAAAATTTTGAATTTCAGTGAAATTATTGAATCTGTTGCTATTCCGATCAGGTAAGGCCCGATCATTGCTATTATAGAGGATACAAGTATTGAGGAAACTATTATGCTTGAATTTCGCTTGTAGGAAAGAACCTCTTTTATCAACCTTATAAAATACTTATTCAATGCTATCACCCCTGTATCTTCCTGAGAATAAATCAGAGAAGTAACCATTATTGTGTATTAAATCCGAAATGTTACCTTCCTCCCTGAGTTTTCCCTTTTCAATTACAAATGCTCTCTCTGCAAGCATAATAGATGAAAGTTTATGGCTTATTACTATGGTCGTTTTTCCTGCTATAAACTCCTTTATGGTATCCAGAAACCGTGTTTCCGTATCTGCATCCAGGTTAGAAGTTGAATCGTCAAATATGATTATTTCAGGGTTCCTGATTATGATTCTGGCTATGGCAATTCTCTGCTTCTGCCCGCCTGAAAGCGTAATTCCTCTCTCCCCAACAGCGGTATTATACCCCGATGGAAGACTTTCTATGAAATCATCAAGCATTGCAAGTTTAGCAGCGTTTTTAACCTCCTGATCTGTGTAGTCTTTTCCCATTGTTATATTATATCTTATTGTTCCTGAGAATAGTATGGCATCCTGTGAAACTATTCCTATTTTTTCTCTTATTATTTTATCATCGATATCTTTCAATTCATTTCCATCCAGGTAAGCATGGCCTGTATAGTTTTTATATAATCCTGAGATAATATTTACAAGTGTTGTTTTACCTGAACCGGTTTCTCCCACTATGGCAATTCGTTCACCTTTTGTTATCTGCATGTTAATATCAGAAAGTATATCTGTATTCCCTGAATTGTACGACAGATTTTCAAGTATTATGTTTCCCTGTATGTCCGGAGTAAGTTTACCGGTAATCTCGAAGCCATCGCTATTTATGGAATTTATTCTGTCAAGGCTTGCCATTCCATTCTCGTAAAAAGAGATATACCGGCCATAAAACCTCACTGGTCTGAGAACAAGTGTAAATATATTGACCGCAGCGATTACACTTCCAATAGAGATAACAGAATCTATGCTTTCAATACCGCCGTAGATAAGAACAAATCCTATAGCCAGGCTCAGTAATAGCGTTAAAAATGGATTATAAAGGGACCTTACTCCGGCTATACCTCTGTAATCCTGGAAATATGAATCTGTTGAATCATTGAATTTGTCTATTTCCTCCTGCTCTGCAGTGAAACTTCTTACTACCCTGTTTCCTATAATATTTTGATTTATTATATTATTCATTTTTCCATATTTATTTCTAAGGGATCTCCAGAATGTCCTCTGTTTTCTCTGCATTACAACGGTAAAGTAAATTATGGGTGCTATTACAATAAAAAATATGATTGTGAAACCATAGTACAGGTGGGTAAGTTCTATTCCTGCTATAATTATGAGAAATGTTACACTGAATAGATTTGCCAAGGACATATTAACAAGTCTTCTCAGTGTTTCTATATCCATTGTAAATTTCGAAAGTATATTTCCAGTTGAATTTGTATTGAAATATTCGTAATTTTTTGATAATAGCTTATGGAATTCATTTTTTCTTAAGTTATATACAAATTTCTGGCTTGCCTTATTTGATAGATAGTCAATAAGAAAATCGAATGCAGATGATGCTACTGTTACAGCGAATATCAGCAGCGCAAAGTGAAGTATTATGGCATAATTACGGGCCACAAGATTGTTTACTGAATCACCGATATATAAGGGTACAAGGAGTCTCAAATAGGCATATGCAAGAGATGATGCTATTACAACTATAATAAGATGCCACACACCCTTTATATTTCTAAATATTATTGAATATCTATTCACAACTGGTAAACATTACTTATGTTTATTTTTATTTTTGTATTTTTTATTGAAATAAAAATGTAGAAACCCTGTTTAGCTTTAATTCAGGTATAAATTCCTGGCTAATTGTTACTATTTTAAATAAATAAACTTATATAATTACATTAAATTAGGGATTATATGACAATTTATCAGGGTAAGAGTACAAAGAAGTTTACTGGTGGAAAATTAAGAAGGAACCACTCAAAGAGAAGGTATGAGCTCGGAAGAGAACCTTCATTTACGAAAGTGGGCGACACAGAACGCAGGGCTATCAGAACAATGGGGGGTAACAGAAAGCTTCTTCTTCTAAAGGAACAGTATGCAAATATTTACAATCCAGAGGATAAAACTACAAAGAAACTTAAGATACTGACTGTAAAGGAAAACAATGCAGATCCACATTATGTGCAGAGAAACATAATGAACAGGGGGACAATAATATCCACAGACGAGGGAAATGCAAGAATTACATCAAGGCCCGGTCAGGACGGAATTGTAAACGCAGTATTAGTGAAATGATAGTTTTATATTCACAGTATTTTAATTCGGGAATTTCCAGGAAACTTGGTAGAAGAATAAGCCGGGAAAAGGCAAAAAATTATTCCGATGCAAAACTGGAGCAGATATTGAAATCCGTCAACTTAAAGTATGAGGTTAGGGATGCCCGTTATTCCAGAATTCCATTTGAAGATTCTAAAATGTTTGTGATCGATGGAGATATAAAGAAATCTACATTAATAAAGATTATAGAAAAAAAATTATTGTAACAATATACTTTCATTTGTTCTTTGTTTTATATGTTCCTTTCTTTTTCCATTCATAGTATTGCATGGGGTGTTTTATTTTGGGGCACAATGGATCGTCTCCCATAAAACATAGATGGTTGGATTTCAGCGTTGCACACTTCGGGGGAGAATATTCGGTACCGGAAATTATGCCAGTTATATGATTTACCTGGTATGTAGTCAAATCCTCCTTAAAGTCCGGAACGGTTTTAAAAAGTGCAATCATATCCTCATTGGTCATTCCCACATTATGAAGAAAGCTAACAAGGGTGAATCTGGCAAGATGCGCAAGATTTTCCCCGTCCCTCATCTGTGTAATATAGGTTTTTATACATGGTGGAAACATAGTAAAATCAACATCTCCCAGGGATATTGTGCTTTTGGCCTTGATTTCAAGGAATTCCTTCTTTATGAGGTCCAATTGCCCGAGATATTTTCTGAATATATTCTGTGAATCTCCGGAAGACATTTCACTGTATATACCCATTATTTTCACCACAAAATCCTCCCTTAGCAGATGTATAAACTGCTCCTTGCTGACCTCTATGATGCCACCCTTCAACTTCTGATAGACAAGCCTGTATTTATAACCTGATAATTTTCTGTTGTTTTTAATGAAGAAATCAAATGGAATTTTAAAATTGTTACCTTCCGATGCTGCCTCTATCCCGGAACTATCGCAATAAAAAATAATGTTTTCATTGTTTTCTCGGGAAATTCTGTGGAGTTCTTTCTCAAACACATCTCTCTGTGTTATTACAAATCTGGAAGTAAGCCCGCTTTCATCTATGTAGCGAAGCATCCACATTACTATGGCAAATGCCTTCTTACCCAGTGTAATACTGTAAGTTTCATTATCGCTGTATTTTCTTATAAGGCCTTCAAGATAGTCTAATGCTTCCCTAACAGATCTTCTGTTGTCTATTTCCAGTGAATTTACAGTATTCTCTATTTTTTCAGAGTCTCCTATGAATTTAAAATCAACAAAAAAATTGGAAGTTATCATTTTACAGTTCCAGAAGTTCTCTGGTTGCAGTGGTTATTTCCTCATGGCCATTCTTCTTGATAATTAAATCATCCTCGATCCTTACACCCCCGAATCCGGGAATGTATATTCCTGGTTCGTCGGTAACAACCATGTTTGGTTTCAGAATAAAATCGAGTGTTGGAGAAAGAGCAGGATGATCATGGACATCAAGGCCAACACCATGGCCAAGACTATGAATGAATCTCCCAGGGTATTTTTTATCTATAATATCGCGGGCTATCTTATCTATGTCCTTACCATTGACCATGGATGTTAATGCCTTCTTGCTCTCCGCCTGTGCAAGTTTTACAGTTTCATATATATCCTTCTGCTTTTCGTCTGCCCGTCCAAAAACCACTGTTCTTGTTGTATCAGAGCAGTAACGGTTATAAAGGGCACCGTAATCCATGAGTACAAAATCGTTTTTCTTTAATTTTACATTTCTCGGTGAGTAGTGAGGTATGGCAGAGTTTTTACCGAATGCAACGATAGTTTTAAAGGATTCACCCGATGCCCCGTTCTTCATCATGGCATAAACTATATTTGCGGCCAGTTCCGATTCTGTCATGCCTTCCTTCAATGTTTTTGTAAAATCTTCAAATGAGTCACTTGCAATTTTGGCAGCCTCCCTCAGGTTCTTTAATTCGCTTTCCTCTTTTATTTTTCTTGCCTCTTCTATGGACTGGGACACGTCAATAAATTCCTTGTCAGGTATCAATTTCATTAACTGTTTATAGAGGTCCAGTGTCAGTGCAGAATAATTCAAACCAACATTGACATCGTTTTTGAAAGCGTTTTTTACCATTTCATTCCTCTCGGAGGTATTTTTATAGACAAGAACATCAAGACCCGTTTCTCTGGCAGCCTCTTCCTCGAGAGCCGAGGTAATAATTGTCACTTTCTCGGGTTTTACATGAAGAATTGAACCTTCAAATATACCAGATTTTGCACCTGCAAGATAAAAAAAGGTTTTATCTATCTGGTTTTCACCACCGTTCATAATCAGTATTGAATCAACGTTTCTAACGTAATCAAATATTCTCTTTTCTTTCATTGTTACTTATTTAAACTGTTAATATAACTATTTCGATATGAAAGGCAATATATTTTAATTCACGGGCAATAACCATGTATGCATGATCAGGTATTCTCTGGTAGGTTTCTTTATAATGGTTCATTTCAGGAACTGGATATAGGCGTGGAAAATGGAATGATTACAGAAATTAAAAAACATATGGAGGGAAAGAGGAAAATATTGGATCATGCAGTAATGCCGGCAGGTACCGACACACATGTCCATTTCAGGGACCCCGGAGAAACTGATAAGGAAGATTTCGCCACTGGAACCATATCTGCTATTTATGGGGGCACATCAACTATTTTCGATATGCCTAACAACAGAATAAAAATAGATAACTATTCATCATATAAGGACAAACTGGAAATAGTCAGAAGGAAAGCATTCTGTGATTTCGGTCTGTATTCGAATTTTACAGGAAACAATGCGCCGATTATATCAAAGGAATCATCCGGAATAAAGATTTACATGGGTGAAACAACAAATTCTGAAGGTATGCAGAGTTTCAGCGAATCAGGTATTGAAGCTATAAATGCGATGAATATTCCGGTTTTTTTCCATGCCGAGGATGGTACATGCCTCAAAAATCATAATGGCACAGCTAGAAATCTAAAGGAATATTCTACTACGAGACCTGAGGAATGTGAGGATATAGCAATAAATAATGCTGTAAATATGCATTTCAGAAAAGGTGTAATTACACATATGACACATTATGTGAATATACCATATATGAGGGAAGTTACCCCCCACCATATGCTATTAAATTATGATATGCCCCTGGGTTCATATGGAAAGGTGAATCCACCTCTTAGATCCCCGGAAACGCAGAGACAACTGTTTCAAAATTTTAAATCCGGCAATTTTGCAGTTGTTTCTTCTGACCATGCACCGCATATCACAAAGGATAAGGAAGAGTTTGAATTCGCAAAATCAGGAATTATCGGAGTTGAAACAAGAATTCCGCTCATCCTTGCACTGGTACAGAAAAAAATTGTACCATTTGATATATTTTATAAAACCTGCATACTTAATCCTGCTAAACTGTTTAATCTGAGGAAGGGTGAGATAAAGGTCGGAAATTATGCAGATTTTATCTCTATAGATTTCTCTTCAATGGAAAAGGTAAATGATTACAGATTACATTCAAAAAATCCAGGTTCTCCATTTAACGGCTTCGATGCAATTTTCCCTGACGATGTCATAATCAGAGGCGAACCGGTTATAGAGAAAAGGGAGCTAATAAATGATAGAATTGGGAAATATGTAAAGGACCTTGAACATTTACAGTAAATTGAATTTATTCATTACATCCCTTATTTCATATCCATATGATTTGTCTGATACATAATCGCTCATTGATTTTATTGAATCGGTGGCATTGAAAGGGGATGCCTTCTTTACAGGAAGTTTGAACATTGCGTCGTCGTTATCGGAATCACCAATTACCAGAATTTCATCCCATTGCAAATTGAACATCTTCATTAATATTCCCAGAGCATAACCTTTATTCTGTTTTTGATTCATTATGTGCCATGTGAACTTACTGTCCACTATTTCCAGGCGCCACTTTTCTGCTTCTTT
>JAKAAU010000038.1 GCA_021802165.1 Thermoplasmata archaeon | reverse complement strand
CCTCAAAGGCAACTGGCATATTAAATTCTTTAACAATACTACCATTTGCTGTAAATTCTATCTCGCTTCCGGATACTGTTACTCCTATGGTAGCATGGTCAGAACCTCCATTAATCGATCCTGCGGGCGAGGTTCCATTTTCGTATATGATGTATTGGTAGTTATATCCGGTTTCGTTGGCAAAAATCCCAAATTCAATATAATTTTTCGGGTTGTCATAAAAGCCTGCATAGTAAAATGTACTTCCATTATATTGTTCAACTGAGTTACCAGCAACATTTATATTGACAGTAATTCCGGTAGCGTATGATGTATTATTAAACGTTACAACGGTTCCATATCCGTTGAGGATAATTCCTGTATCGTTGATAAGATTGCTAACTAAAGGCGTCCCTAGCCCTGTTACAGGATTCCAACCGGGTCCTGCATCATATCCATAGTTTCCTCCAGAAGTAATCTGTGTGAAGGCATTCGTATAATATTTTGTCTCTGATATTTTATAGAATAGGGGATTAACAAATCCCAATGATGTGTTATAGTATTGGTCCATTGTTGCAATGATCCCTGCCCACATAGGTGTTGCAATACTGGTCCCACCGAGGGTATACTGTTGACCTGATACAATGGTCAGTACACCGGTATTTGGATCTGCATCAAGTGCAACATCCGGTACCCCTCTCTGTGTTTCAGTATAATTTGGAGCAATCTGGTAATAAGGTGTACTGAAATGAGATGAAAAACCTCCACCACTTGCCTGCTCACTCCCATCCACTGAGTCTCCCCAGGCAGTCTGGGTATATTTGCCATCAGAGCTTTCAGAAAGCTTAGTGCCGCCAATTCCAAGAACATATGGATCTGCAGCTGGGAAATTTACTGTGGGTGCAGATGTCCCATCATTGGCCCCGTTATCTCCCGAGGCCGCTACAACTGTGATATTCTCCTCTGCAGCCTGTTTATATATACTGTTCAGTGAAGCTAATTCAGATGTAGTCATCTTGCTTTCAGGCTCTCCCCAGCTTAGGGATATTACATTACCCAAGCGATGGCTCACAGCATATTCCACAGAATCAAGAAGTATCTGGCCGTCATCTGGAGAAAGCACAAGGTCTATTTTTGCTCCGGGTGCCATTGCATGTGACCACTCCACATCTATGGCAGTTTCAGAAGCCCATCCACTGTTAGTTGAAGTTATTGCACCTTTAGGTGTGGATATATTAAGGTTTATTGGAGGCAGACCTGTAAGATTATCAAATGCACTTACATCGTAATTTATGGATGGGTCACCATATGCATCAACTATCACTATGGTAGTGTTGTTTCCATAATAACCTTCATTATGTATATAATTCATATCATATGCATTATATATATTTGCTGGGGTATATGGTTCTGCCCGATAAGAAGGTGTTTCCACACATGAGGAAAAATCATCTGAACTATTAAATATAAAATAGTTTATTCCCATAGTTTTATTCAGCATGCTGAAGAGGTATGATATTGTTCCCTGTTTATATGTATAATTAACGTTTAAAAGATTTCCACAATAACTATATGGAATTTTATTATCATCGAGTTCCTTTGCCACAAATCGGTGCAAGTCAGAAGGAATATATGCAAGCAGAACCGATGATGTACAGTTATTTTTATAATCTGTGTTCACGGCGGAAATCGCCGGTGTATCGTTCATACCTGAAATTGCCAGTGACGAAAATAAAAACACAAAGACCAGTGCCATAGCAAATATTTTTTTTCCCACGAATACCATACATTTCACAAAAATCAATCTTGCTTAATATAGTTAATGGTGACTTCCTTCTCCACACTAACACGTGAGACCCCACACGTTCAGATTAAAATAGAGACAATTTCACGAATCCTTTTAGTAATAACAGGTATTTAGAAGAAAAAGATTTTAAACCCAAATTAATATACAGGACAAATGAAAAAAT
Organism: Thermoplasmata archaeon; assembly: GCA_021802165.1. The sequence continues at coordinate 7,823 of JAKAAU010000038.1, read as the reverse complement.
ATTTACCAGCAATAATCGTTGTCCTTTCGCTCGTTATGATAATGGCACCGTTTATCTCTTCAGCATCAACAGTAACATTGCCACCGGCACCATCTTCCCTCCCTTCCGTAGAGTATAACTATAATGGAACCAACGAATCCGTTACAGGATCGGACTGGATATCTTTCTTTTCAAATGTAATTGATAATACGCATTATGTTAAATATAGCTTCAATACTTCCACACAGTACCTAATCGTTTACGATTTAAATTATACTGGAATGAACCCATATGGTCTTCAATTCATACAGGCTCTTTCAACTATAGGAACCCCTACACTGAAGAACATGACACAGGCATTCAACGATACAAAATATCAATCCTCACAGGTCAAGGGGTATACGAATATAAAAGCACTTGATGCCGGTGCATACCCGGGATTTTCATTTTCAAAACCTATGATAAAGCCTCTATCAGAAGATTATGAAGCTATAGGAATAATAGTGGCTATAATAGCAGGTATGATTGCGCTTTACTACGTATTTAATAGGAAAAAATAAATATCATATAACACCATATTTGTTATGTATGGAAAAAATAGTTGTCGGCATTACTGGTGCCTCGGGTACTGTACTTGCAGTCAGATTTCTGGAAAATCTAAAGGATCTTGAAGTTCACCTGATAATATCTGAGAGTGCAAGAAAGGTCATGTCGGTGGAAACAGATTACAGTCTTGATTATATCAGAAGTCTTGCAACTTATGTTTATAATGACAACGACATCGCAGCTAGAATAAGTTCCGGTAGTTTTTTATTTTCAACATTTGTGATTATACCCTGTTCTTCATCAACACTTGCAAAGATAGCTTCCGGAATATCAGATACACTGATAACAAGGGTAGCCACGGTTGCGCTTAAGGAGAGAAGAAAATTTATAATTGTGCCCAGAGAAATGCCACTCAGCACAATTATGCTTGAGAATATGCTGAAACTTTCCCGGGATAATGTCATCGTTTCACCTGCCATACCCGGATATTACCATAAACCTTCGACCATGGACGATCTTATAAATTTTATTGTTGCAAGAATACTTGATCTATCTGGAGTCAAAAACAGTTTATCCTCAAGGTGGAGGGATGCCTAGATTCATGGCTGACCATATGGTCGGCAAAACCTGCAAATGGATGCGTATAATGGGATATGATACATTATACCCTCAATGTAAGACTGATACCGAAATACTCAAAAGATGCATTGAAGAGGATAGAATACTGTTGACACGTGATTATGAATTTTACAGAAGATACAGCAAATCCATTTTCCTTGACAGTCCGGATTTCAAATTACAGATCAAACAGATAGCAGGGATGTTCCCACCAAAGAGGAACCTATTCTTTTCCCGCTGCCCCATGTGTAACTCACTGTTAGAGGGCATTAATTCAGATGTGATGCCCCCGGAATTTTCAGCAGTAAAATTAAGATTCAGTACAGTAAAATACTGTAAATACTGTAATAAATATTACTGGAATGGTACTCATTACCTAAAAATATTGCTGGAGATAGACTCTATCCTGAAAGGCTAAGTTTTTTAATTCAATTTAAAATGAACCTATATTGAAAATTATAGAGGACGACAGGAAAAATTTGCGAATAGTATTATTGATAAACACTATTGATGATCTCTGGTACCTGAAAAATATAATGGCACAGGATGATATCATTATCACCTCTGTATTCAGAAGGCAGGAACAAAATGCAGATATGACAAGGTCCAAATCAGTGGAAAGGAAGAAAATCAGAATAAATCTAAAAATAGAAAAGGTGGATTTTTTGCCATACACAGATAATCTGAAAATCCTTGGAGAAATAGTGGAAGGAGAAAACACTGGAAGCCATCAGTCAGTTATGATAGGAGTGGACGATGAAATTACCCTAGTAAAAGAATTAAATGAAGAAGAATATGGATTGCTAAAGGAGTCTGTAGATAATTATTATAAAAACACAGTAGTGTTTACCTCACTGGACGATGAATCCTGTACTGTTGCCCTTCTTAAATCATATGGTATACAGGACATAGGTGAAATAGTATCAGGAAAGTCAGGGAAGGACTATGAGTCAAAAGCCAGTGATTCCGGATATTACAATGAAATCATCCAAACACTCAAGAACATAAGGAGCATTTCAACAATTATAATTCTTGGCCCGGGTTTCGAGCATACAAAGTTGTATGAAAGGATTAAAAACGATCCTTTCTTCAAGCAGATAACAGTATACGATATAGCAGAAACAGATTCTGGAAAAAGAGGCATATATGAATTCATGGCAGAAAAAAAATCAGAGGAGATTTTGAAAGGCGCAAGGTTAGCCGGAGATGAAAAGCTCATACAGTCATTCCTCAAGAACCTGAATAAAACAGGCTTGAGCGTTTAGGGTTATGATGAAATAATAAAATATGCTAAAATGAATATGATAGAGGATCTGCTCATATCAGAATCAAAATTCAGGGACCCTGAGACCAGAAGTCTTCTTTCACAGATAAACGGTGTCAATGTACACGTAATAAGCGATTATACGGATTCTGGAGAAATTATAAAGCAGTTTGGTGGTTACTGTGGGATACTTCGCTATAAAAAGTGACTTCCTTTACAGGCAAACACACAAAGCTTCTCGCTTTCAAGTTAAATAATCTCAAGTTTCAATGGGTCTCCATTTCTATTATAAGCTGAATAATTATTCAAGTTATATGGATAACCTACTATTATATGCACCGGACCTGTATTGGAAAACATATGTAGGTCTGCATCAGAAGGGTGTGTATTTCCAGAAGGATGGGAATGCACTGAACCAACGTAGCTAAAATCAATGGGTATGGAATATGCCTGGAATATGACATGCACATTTCCACTTATAGTACCGGGAAGCATGGCTATTTCATAGATAATCTGGTTTTCTGCCCGGAGCAAGGCTCCGAATTCATTGGGATACGAGTCCTTTGAAGCCTCCATTATCATTTTCAAGGTACGTTCCCTAATTAACCACATCTTTTATCAACTTCTCCCTTAACCTGTCATAAAATGAATTTTTTAGTTCTATGAAAGTTAACTTCTCACTGGAAACCTTTATATCTACACGGTCATTTCCGTTGACAACCGCTTCTCTCTGCCCATCTATTATTACCAGAGAACTGTATTTACCGATAATTTTTATTGATATTTTTCCTGTATCTGGGCATACTATTGGCCTGAGCCTTGATCCGAACGGCGCTATATATGATATTACCATAGCTTTCAATGATGGAATAAGTATCGGCCCACCGGCACTATATGAATAAGATGTGGAACCTATTGGCGTGGCCACAATAACACCATCCGCACTTGTATTTTCCATGAAACGGTCGTCTATATATACACTGAATTTTCTGATTTTTGATATCCTAGCAGTATGTATTACCACATCATTTATGCCAGTACCAAAGAGCTTATCGTTTATATAGACTTCGAGCTTCATAACATCGTAAGTTCTATAATTTCCGTTGATAAGATTGTGGATAGATTCTTCGATATTGCCTATCTCCACTTCTGATAGGAATCCCAATCCCCCCACATTGATACCCAGTATTTTTCCTCTGGAGAGCTGGGCAGTTCTTAGAATTGTCCCGTCACCTCCTATTACTATTATTATATCAGCATCAATATTTTTGAAATTGGTGCCTTTCCTGTTCAGGGACCTTGCAAGCTTGTCTTCAAGTATTATTTCCCATGATGGTGGTATAATTTCCAGTATTCTTTTCGCTATTCTTATGCATGAATGGCAGTTAATTCTTGCAATAATACCTATTTTCATTTATACACCGATAATCTCATCTATTCGTTTGCGTTTAATTAATTTTATGCTTGTTTTTCAAATTAGTAAAATGATTAATCCATTTTACTATGATTCTAATAATCATAAATATGTATATAATAGTATATTTTCAATGGCAATGAATTTATATGTTAAGATAATGATGTTTTATGACAAAAATCTCTGATTCGGTAAAAGTAATAGTAAGTAATAATCTTATTTATTCCATGACAATTTCCAGCGGATTATGCAATTATACCAAGGTGGCTGAAAATATAAGGGATAAAGTTGAGGCCATGACTGGCAAAACAGTAAAATTCAATACTATAGTAAAGGTGCTTGCCAACATGAAAACAGAAAAACCTGAATATTCAGATGACCTGGAAATACTGAAAAAATCATCTCTTACTATAGAATATGAGTACAGTATTCTGTATTTTGATGATATAAAAAAAATACCTGATAATGCCATCCTTGTTATGAAAGAATCCAATATTTACATATGCATAGCAAATACCGGAAATCAGCAGAGCAAGATAGCCCTGATCAAAATCATCCTTCCCAAGGAGTCATCATTTACGCCTGGACTTACACTTTTAATTACCGATTACCTCATGACATACGGGATAAAATTCACTAACATTTACAGATTAAACACTGAAATCTGGATAGTTATAGATAATTCTAATGCAGGAAAGGCACTGTACCATCTTAGCAATCTTCTGCATGAAAGTTAAAAGTCATATTTCTTCATTATTATCTAAAGTTTTCCATCATTATGAATTTTTTTATTTCTATGTGAATAATGTATTTATAGGGAGTTGCAATACTCATGAGGTATTAAATGATAGATATAACAATACTTCAATATATTCTGGCTATCGTATCCGGGGTCGCTGTTGGTTTCAGCTTAGGGCTTATAGGTGGTGGTGGTTCTATACTCGCTGTTCCTTTATTCATCTATTTTGTTGGGATAAACCACCCACATCTAGCTATTGGAACAACAGCTCTTGCCGTCGGGATTACAGCTTATATAAATTTTGTGCAGCATCTTAAAAAGAAAAATGCAAATATAAAGCTCGGCGGGGTATTTGCTCTCGTCGGCATTATAGGGGTACTGATAGGTTCTACCCTAGGTCTTATCATAAAAGGCGGAGAACTTCTGTTCTTTTTTTCCATACTTATGATCGTGATAGGAGTTTATATGTACATAAGTAAGTGCAGAGCGGTACCCGATGAAGATTGCAAAGAAAGGGCAAAAATGACAAAATACGATAAAGTTTCCGCATATTCTTTGATTGTTGGATTTGCTTCCGGATTTTTTGGAATCGGTGGGGGTTTTTTAATTGTTCCAGGATTATTAGCATCTTCAAAAATAAAAATAAGTATGGCTATCGGTACATCACTTCTTGCTGTGGGTACTTTCGGTGTTGTTACAGCAATAAGATATGCCATGGTCGCTCCAGGATTACAGTATATAAGTAGTGGAATAATAGGGGATGTCCTCATTCTTGTTGCAATAGTTTATGTTATTGGTGGAATATTCGGTGGCTTTCTTGGTACAAGACTATCTGTGAATTTGGGAGGAAGAAAGGGAGATTTAAGAAAAGTATTTTCAATAATCATTATCCTTGTGGGAATATATGTTGCATATGAGTCATTCCCCGCGCTACTTCACGTTTTCTTTTTATTTGGATACTGAATAATACATATTATCATTTTATTTATATATAACATAATTAGAATGATATTTAATATTTCTAACTTTTTCAAATCAAAATTCCATAAGGATGATAGTAAAGGGTCATATGAATTTGCAGTAAATATGTTACATTATCTCCATAAGTGTAAATAGGATTTTACACACATATTTTTGTAGGACTATAATACTAAGCATGAAACATTCAATTAAATAGTGATAATATATATTATATATTCATTCATGGAAATACTAAAAATATAATAAAATCTTAATCAGAAAGGCTTTCTGTGAGTATTGTAAATCTTTCAGGCAATCTCTTGAGAGCATATTTCAAAGTATCAACTGCATTCAAGGACCCGTCTGTTTCAAATTTAAAAATGAATTTACTTTCATCCTCCTCGACTACAACACCATCACGTTCCATTAGCTGTGATAAATAACTGCAGGGTATGTCATCTGTAAAAACTATAGTATTCTCGTTTTCACTTACTACTGATTTAGGGCACGTTTCTTTGTAGAATTCCCAGTTTTCCATTACGCCCTTATTGACATGGAAATTTCTATGGTATTTATATGATACCCCGGAGGTTACCTGCCATTTGGCATGTTCTGCACCTCTCCCCAGTATGGCTTCACATGTTACCAGAACTGCCTGACTTTTTTTGAGTTCAATAATAGGTATTAGAGGGTCAGTTGGTTTGAGGTCGGGATTATTAACAGGGATTATATCTGACGAATACACTGTGCCTGGACCCAGTTTGTTTATGGAATACGTAGCAGTGCATAAATCACATCCCTTTCCATCACAGGTACATTGATCCCTGAAATTTAACGATAAATCGGTTTTTAGTGGAATCAATCCAAGCCTCGAAGCCAGTACCTCATCAAATAAGGGAAGTGAAGAATCGTAAACATTTCCATCAGCGTCCCTAATCTCTCCATGATGAAAAATAACATTTTCTATGGCAAGTTTCGGAATATCGTTAATCAGAGTACGTCTAATTGAATTAGCCATACCCGGGGTAATCCCGTCTACTGAAAATCTTATAAAATTATCCTTTAATTCAATAATTTTGAGCATGATTAAACTCTCCTTCCCCTCTTTCCGCCTTTCTTCTTGGTGCCATCATGAGGTGTTGGTGTTACCTCCTCTATCCTGAGGATTTTGAATCCAGCCCTGGAAAGTGTTCTTATTGCAGACTGGGCACCCGGACCCGGTATTCTGGACATGCTGCCACCCGGTGCTCTTACTCTTATTATAAGGTCAGTAATTTCCTTCTCCCTGAGTTTTTCTGTAATTATATCTGAAGCTTTCATTGCTGCATATGGGCTGGATTCATCCCTGTCATTTTTCACAACCATCCCGCCTGTTGATTTAGCGATTGTTTCGGAGCCTGTCTGGTCTGTAATAAGTATTATTGTATTATTCTGTGATGCGTATATGTGCGCTATTCCTATCTTATTCATTGTGCTTCACCACCGGTTTTCTTTTTATCGCCTTCTACATCTTCACTTTCCTTCATTCCTGCGAGCACAAGTCTGATCGGATGCTTTTCATCTGAAAACGGAGATTTTTCGTTGTACGTTATTGTATCTTCCACACCCTTTTCCACTTCAAGGCTTGGTATTGTAACAACATGATCTCCCACCTTTATATGACCATGGGTTATAAGCTGCCTAGCCTGTTTCATGGTTGTTGCCATGTTGAGCTGATAAACAAGGGTTTGAAGCCTTCTATCAAGTATATTTTCAATTGTAAGGGCAAGAATATCATCCAGAGTTGCTCCCTCGCCGAGAAGGCTCAGCCTGTCAAGCTTTTTCAATAATAACTGGAACTGTTTTTCCGCAACTGGGTCATTATATCTCACCTTTGCCTGAAGTGTTCTTGCCTGGGCCCTGTAAGATGATAATACTGCCTGTGCCTTCCACAGCTCTCTCTTGTTTTTCAATCCATATTTAATTACAATCTGCTTCTCATAATCTATTCTCTCCTTCTCCCAGGGGTGTCTCGGAGTAGAATATCTTTTCCTTTGAAATTTTTGGTCTCCCATTACATCACCTTATTTTTTCTGTTCCTGTTTCTTTCTTATAACTCCCATTGATAATCCGTGTCTTCCATTGGAACGTGTTTTCTGCCCTCTTACCTTGTGTCCCTGTTCGTGTCTCAATCCACGGTACGATCTCATTTTTTTCATAAGGTTTATATCATCATTAATCTGTAAATTCAAATCATTTGAAAGAAGATTCAAATCCTTTCCTGTTGCAATATCCTTCCGGTGATTCAAAAGCCAGACCGGCAT
>JAKAAU010000037.1 GCA_021802165.1 Thermoplasmata archaeon | reverse complement strand
CCAGTGAACGTTGTTTGCTGTATTTTATAGGGTTGTCCTGTATTATATTTATTATTCCTTCCCTATTTTTTTCACTTTTTCTGGTTGAAAGGTCAAGTGCAATATTTTCTTCGTAGCCGGAAATGCCATTCCTTTTATCATCATATAAAGAAATATCATTATTTTTCCAGTGGTACCGCCTGGCAAGGCTTGAAACAGTATTCATGCCCTGGTTGACTATTGTATAATTTCCTTTATAATCCATCAGAATAAATTGCATATAAAGGTTAAATCCGTCCTGGAGCAGCTTTTCATCCACCTTTGCTATTGATTTCGCATCCTTCTTTATCCGGTAGAGATATTTATCCTCAATATTTCCTTCAGATTCTATCATGGCGATCTCCTGCCCTATATTTCCCATATGCTTCCCTTTTCCTCCTATAATCCTTAAACTATCGCCCCTATTGATATGGTCTTTTAATGCACTCAGTGTGGCAGTTGTTGTTCCGCTGGAATTCCAGTCAAATCCAATAGCTAATGATAATGAATGGAACCAGAACGGATCTGCAATTTTTTCAAGGAAGAAGTTTTCACTGTAATTCTGAATCATAAGATCTGAAATAATTCCGCCGAGTTTTACCATTCTTTTATAGAGGTATTCCGGGGGATGCCCGTAATGCAATGGCATTATTGAAGAACCATGATTTTGCATAATATAGCATCAAGCATAAAATGTATTTAGTTTTTTATTTCCTGAGATTATTTTATATAACTGAGAAATTTAGCATGGTATTTGAAATTGCATGAACAGAATGCATGGCTAAAGCAATCCATAACTCCCTGTAATCTGATCGAGAAGGTCGTCTTCATCAGGGCCTAAGCCTATGCATGTTACTGTGCCGGGGATAATCTGCGTAAATCCTGCATCGGTTATTGTTTCACTTATAACTCCAAGAATTTTGCACTCTTCCTTGATTTTATAAATTTCCTGCAGGTTATCTACCTTTACAACTACTTTCTTCTGTCCGGTTTCATACCACTCATTAAAAGTTTTTTTATTCTTTTTCATAGATATAAGTGTGCATGCTACCGCTGCGTGTGCCACCTGGGCAGCTATCTTCCCTTTCCCCATTGCGAGGTCTTTTCTTACAGCAATCACCATTTTTACCATGGAACATCCTTCATTTTAAATTTGTATGCCAGTATATTTACGCCCCTGTGTATTGGCGGCGTTATAATCAATATTACAGCAACAGGTATAAGGTCTCCATAGAGCTGCATAAAGAATCCCCTTGCAAATATGAATACCAGCAGGAAAGATACTATAACAAATGGCCACTGGTCCAGTATTGAGCCGCGGGCTCCACGCTTCATCCCTATTCTTCTCTTTATGAAGGACCCGGACATATCCCCCAGAAGTGAGCCAAAACTCATTGGTATGAGGACAAGTATAGCGTCTATAATGTTTTTTCCGTAATCAGGATATGGAATTCTCAGCACTATAACAATATAGTAAATTATTATTCCTGATAATATTCCTATAAGAGATCCTCCTATAAATCCGGACCATGATTTCCCATCTCCGAGTATACGTTTGCCTTTGTATGTTTTTCCCCGGTCTATTACCCAGTGCCCGCCGGTTATTACAGCACCGGGATTGGCTATGAACGCAGGAGCAAATAGAATTATTGCATATAATGTAAAAAGTACTATATTACCCATATGTTTCAACCGCTTTAAGCACATCTGCTTTGGTTATTATTCCTTTAAGTTCTGTCCCATCAACTATTAAAACTGCATTGGAGTATTTTAAAAGGGGGTATATCATGGATATAGGGCTATTCTTGTCAAGTTGCGGTAGAACACTGCCCATAACTTTCTTTATTATGAGATGTTTCAGCGATTCTATGCTTGTCCCTTTTATTAACATGTCATTAATATTGGATTCTGTAATAGTTCCTATAATCCTCTTATCCGATGTTACGACGGGAAGCTGTGAATATCCTTTTTCTCTCATCCTGTTAAGTGCTGATATTATGGAATCGTTCATCTCGCATGTGTCAACGTCTTTTGTCATTATAAGTTCAGCCTTTATGTCTATATCCTTGGCACGGTTTCCAGAATTGTTGAGATACTCAAAAATTTTTCTTACCTTATCGTATGCAGGATTGATTTCACCCTTCTCCAGCCTTGCGATATAAGATTGGCTGACCCCACTGATACGGGCCAGTTCTTTCTGGCTTATACCCAGTGATTTTCGCATTTTTCTTAATTCTTCAATACTAGGAAGCATTTATATGTTATAATTAATTACTATTAATAATTATTTTAAATTTCCATGGACATGGTACATAAATAATAATTTATAACCGTTAATTATAACCATTTAATGTTTATCACTATAGAAGGCATTGACGGGTCAGGAAAAACAACACTTGTAAATTCACTCAGGAAAATATTTAATAACATTCACTTCACCAGGGAGCCGACTGATAAATTCCAGCTGGCAAACCTGAAAACCCTCAGTACCCCTTCCAATTCATTTTATAATTTTTTCCTGTTCACATATGACAGGCTGGAGCACCAGGAAGAAATAAATGGATATAAAAATGTTATATGCGACAGGTATCTTGCATCGTCCATTGCCTATGAAGGGCCCATGATTGAGGGACTTTTTGGGGATAGGAAGGAAACGGTACTCTGGATGATGGAAGTATCAAAAATGCTAAAATTGCCAGATATGATAATTTATCTTGATGCCAATCTGGATGTTGCCCTGGAAAGAATAAGGAATAGCAGGAAAAATTTGAATTTCAGGGGAAAGCAATTATCAATTCTGGAGGAGAGGGAAGGGTTGAAAGCGATACAGGATTACTATGAATACTTCCTGGGTAACATGAAAATGTTTACTCAAAAACAGATAAAAATTGAAAAAATAGATGCAAACAGTTCAATGGAAGATGTCCTTTATAAGGCCGAAAATATAATAAATAAAACTATTGAAAAATAATTATTTTGTTGTAACAATTATTTCGTCTCCCAGTACCATTATAGTATGTTCTGACTGGGCTATCATCGACTTGCTGTGTTCTTTCAATACAGGGAATCCTGAAACATATTTTGTTGACATTTTCTTCCTTATGTACTCCTGATCATTTTTCATCAGCCTGGAAACCCATCTTTCGGCGAATGGAGCCGTATTGAAATTTTTATATAAAATCTCATCCCTGTCCCTTACTCCCGGCTTGTCAATAATGTAAATATTCCCCATCTGCCCGCTATGTATCATTCCTATGCCTGTGCTGGCAAACGGTTCAATTGCAATAACCTTGTCCGTTTTTATTGTTTCATCGTTCCCATCATCATAATTTGGTATAAAAATTTCAGAGTGCAGATCATAGCGGTTAATTCCATGTCCACCGAGGTTTTTTATGGGATTGAATCCACGGGATGTTATGACATTCCCTATTTCTTCTCCAATTCTATATATATTAATAAGTGGGCGCAGTATTTTTATGGCGGAGTTCAGGGCATCCCTTGTTGCATCTATCAGGTCACTGTAATTACCGGTATTTCCAACTTCAATGGTAGCGGCGTTATCCGACATATAGCCATCTACCATAGCTCCGAGGTCTACTTTAACAAGGTCACCGGTCTTGAATTTCTTTTTGTCCCCCTCATATGGTGTATAATGTGCGGCTTCATTGTTAATGGATAAATTGACCGGAAATGATGGTACAGCACCCTTATCCCGGATAAATTGCTCTGCTTTTTCTGCAACATCATAGAATAATGCGCCTGGCTCTATGAGTGTTTGAGCGTATTCCAGTGCATCTCTGCCTATTTTGCCGGCGAGAATATATTTATTTTTTACATCGGCATCCATAAATATCTTACATTTATTTCTTTATCCGGCATTAAGTTATCTTAGGAAAATATTAAAGATTTCCTGAATTCATTTTATTAAATTCCTCATCTGTCACCGGTGTATCTTTAACTTCCCATTTATTATATAGTGTGCCCAGGATAAATCCAAATACCACCAGAGGAATAATATCAAATGCAATGGATGCAATATAATATGTAAGTCCGTATGTACTGATATCTACTGCGCCGATAAGCACATCAAATATAATCCATAAAATAAGACCAAAAATCTCACCTTTTATAATCATATTCTTGCCCGGTATTTTATTATGTGTATAAGCAAATATTATGCCAAGGATGATACCGATAATAAGGCCTCCTACTATACCCTCTACAGGTGCAAGTGTAAGGTCTGTAGAATATAGTTGTGCACCTGTGACTTTTATGCCCAGTGAAGTTTCCTTTGCTGCTAAGGTAGACATAACTTTCATTACGTCCGTTTTAAATATTACCAGCACTACATATGCAAATATGCCATCTAAAATACCATATACAAGGCCTGCAACAACGCCGGCCTTTGCCCCCAAACCTGCCTTTCCCATATTAGACTATAATAGTTACATATTTAAATTTTGCTCTATATATTATAGAACACATATATTAATTATAGATTAATATTATAAACTATGAGTGGCATCGATTTATTGAACCTGAAAATATTTAAGTTATTGTTATAATAAGTACCAATGGACATGAAAAGGTATTCGCGGCAAATTGTTTTAAAGCAAATTGGAGAAGCTAACCAGAAAAAGCTTCTCGAAAAAACTATTCTCATAATTGGCCTTGGTGGCACCGGGAGTGCTGCGGCAGAGATGTTTTCACGATTAGGAGTTAAGAAGTTAATACTTGTGGACAGGGACAGGATAGAGATTACAAACCTTCACAGGCAGATACTTTATGATATGGATGATTTGAAAGAGTACAAAGCGGAAACAGCAGCAAAAAAATTGCAGAAAATTAATCCTGATGTGGAGGTTGAGTTCCATAATAGTGCTTTTGATTCCTCTCTGGCTTATATGGTAAATTCAGCAGACCTGGTTTTTGATGGAACAGACAATATGACCACCAGATTTATAATAAATGATGCCTGTGACAAATACGGAATACCATGGGTGTTTACATCCGCTATAGAAATGTATGGTGAATTTAAAGCTATAATACCGGGAAAAACGTCATGCTATGCCTGCTTTAACAGTGAACCTGCTGAATTGCCATCATGTGAAGTAACCGGTGTATTGAATACTGTGCCGGCCCTAATCGCATCATATGGTGTCAACCTTGCCGTGAAAATTTTACTGGATTATGGAATAGATGGCAGCATTTATTTTATAGATGCCTTCAATTTTGAAATTAATAAAATAAATGTTGAGAGAAACAGTAAATGCAGGTGTTGCCATGATAAGGATTATAAGTACCTCGGTAAAGAATATTCGGGCATAGGAAAATCAATTCTTCTATAGGACAACAATCTTCACAATTTCACTTATGACCACAATTATGAAGACAACGCCTATAAACCGGTATATATATTTCTGCTTAATTTTATGTGCAAATATTGAGAAATAATAGCCGGAAACCAGTGCCACAACACCTATAAGTATTGCTGCCAGGAAGTCAATATGCCCTATGTCATAATAACCTATAGAACCACTTGCTGCGGACAGAAACATTGCAAGTGTTGCGGTACCTACCATATTCTGTGCCTTCATTGAGAAAAATACCATGATAATTAAAACAAACATAATTCCACCACTGGTTCCTATAACCCCTGTGAGAATGCCAACCGGGATGCTCAGGGCAAAACCGATTATCAACGCTAAATTACGGCTTAATTCCATCTTTCTGACCCCATGGCTATCGATGTTGTACGATTTTTTAATCACATAATAGCTCATATATGCTGCCATGGCAGTAAAAATGATTTCCAGTGGAAGCACAGGCAATATTCCTGCAATAAGGGAGCCAAGCTGTGCACCAATTATTGCACCGATTCCAAGTACTATACCTATTCCGGGATTAAGGGTTTTTTTCCTGAGATATACATATATCACAATTGTTGTAGTTACCACGTCTACCAGCAGGCTTGTACCTACAGATGTTTTAAAATTGATTCCCATATATGAAAGGACAGGAACAACAACAAGCACGCCACTGCTACCGGTAATTCCTGTCAGGGCGCCAACGGCTATTCCTATAATGAGCATAATAATGTATACCAGTAACATGGGATCGAAATTACACAGAAGTTAAAATATGCTATTAAAAATGGAAAATCATTTATGTATTGTTTAAGGTAGATTTATTACTAATAATAATATTTTGCCATGTGGAAGGGAAGAAAAAATATATTATAGATACCTCAGCACTGTTATCTCGAAATCTCAATATTTAAGAGGATGTTTATGTTTACCCTGGGTCTGTTATAAATGAAATAAAAAAAGGGTCACTTGAAAAGATCCTTGAAGTAGCGAATATAACGACACGCAGCCCTGGAAAGGAGTATATTGCAAAAGCCCGTGAAGCAGCTTTAAGTACCGGGGATTACAATGCGCTAAGTGCCACTGATATTGATGTGCTCGCACTTGCAATTGAATTAAATGGGATAATAATCACAGACGATTATGCCATACAGAATGTTGCAAAATATTGTGGGATTGCCTATTCAGGAGGCGGGATATCTGGCATAAAAAAGGGCATAATATGGAAATACAGGTGTACCGGCTGCCATAAAATATATGATGAATATATTAAAACATGCCCCATATGCGGGCATGATGTGAAGCGCTATTCAAAAAAATAGATTTATTTACGGTGCAATTCAAAATCTATTACATCAATAATTTCCCTGATTTTTTCCTTGTACTGGGAGAAATTGCTATATAAATTTAAAACAAGTGGCATCCACTCTATAAGATTTTCCGGTGGTATGAGCTTAACTTTATAATAATTCTTGAATTCTTTAACTTTTTTTCCGGATGGTTCATACATAACGTTGAATTCACGGTATATACTCTTATAAAATTCAAAGGGCTCAAACACGGAGGGTTGTATTATAAAAAGATGTTCAAAGTATTTTCTTGATATTTCAACGTGCGCAAACATTTTTCCATATTGCTTACCATAATTAAAGAGCCTGATGTGCAGTTCCCATGGAAACGCTATTTCTTTAGCCATACTGTATTTCTCGCCTTTGAAAAAACTCGGAGTTGCGTCGTGGAATCCATTTTTTATGAGATTTATTGCAATACGATCGGTAGATTTCTCCGGAAATAGCATTGAAAACAATGACTCGTCAGTAATTTTATCCCTTTCAATATGTATACTTTCCCCATTTTCAAGAACTATATTTTTTGGAAAATTTATGGTGACATTATGCATATCCATTATAGTTAATACCGGGGTAGTAAATTATTATTTCTAAACCTCAACTCCACAAATTTACAGGGAACATACATTCTACTCTTTATTATTCCCATGTTTCCATAGTTACAATGATGCTAAATATTGCTGGCAATCCAGAAAATATTTATTTAATGTACAATCAGAAAGGTGCATAGCCATTTGATTATATGAGGACCGAGCTCGAAAACAACCGGACAAATTTGCGAAATGATGATTACATAAGAGTTTTTTATTGCTTCTTTACCGTTATATCATCGGTAAGTATTTCTGATCAAAATGACAGACGTATTGAAAAATAAATTATCTGTAAGAATCTAAAAGTTCCCCTATTATTTATTAACAAACGTATAGAGGTTTTCAATAAATTCATGCGTATCCATAATCATGCCAAAATCTGAATGTTTAAATATATCTGCATCAGGATTGTTGTTAACAGCCATTACCTTGCCTGCGTATCGGATGCCAACTATATGGTTATCAGATCCCGATATGCCCAGAGCAACATATAAGGAAGGTGATATTGACATTCCGGTAAGGCCAATCTGGAATTGCCTGGGAATTCTTCCCATATCTACCACCCTTCTTGTTGCACCAACAGAAGCGTTTATTTTTTCCGCTATTTCCAGAATGTGCGGGATATCTTCAGCATGCACGCCTGTGCCGATTCCAAATATCACAGGGGTATCAAGGGGATGTAGATTGCTGTCAATGGGTGTGTTATCAATTTCGTGGAAATTTTCATTTTTTTCCAGATTTACGGTCTGCACATCATATGATTTGCTCCTGAATTTAATAGGAAACATGCCTTTTCTCACAGTTGCCATATCAGGTTCAGTTTTTGATTTAATGACTGCTATTATGCCACCTCCAAAAGAGGGTTTATACTGGACCATTTTTCCTGATTCAAATTTTATATCCACACAATCTGCAGTGAGGCCAAGGCCAATAGATGCAGCTATGTGTGATGATATGTCCCTTCCGTTAAGATTTGAGGGTGCGAGAACGTGGCGCACTTTATTTTTCCTTATAAATTCCGCAACATATTCAGAAAATGAAACATAGTCTGAGTTATCAAGATATATGTATTTGTGGCATGCCATGCCATTCAGCCTGGATGGGTTTATATTCCCTATTACAACTATTCTATGGCCTCCAATCTCTGCTATTTTAGAAGAAATTTCAAGGGATGTCCCTGGATCGTCCACTGCTAACCCCAGAAAAATTTCCTCTGTTGCCGGGTCATCCAGAATCTTATAGTCTGGATCCTGTTTTACTTCTCCCGAGGAGTTAAGTATTCCCAGAAATTCCTGAAAAGTAATAAATTTATTATTCCTTGTATTGGCCATTGAAAATGTATCAACCACACTTGTGGGCGAATCACTTCCCTTCCATGCGGTAAATCTGGAGTCATATATATCAATATTTTCAACCTTTGCAGATGGGTCTATTTGCCTTGCCCTGTTAATTTTCTCGCTGACTGAGAGGAATACCGGAAATGAAACTTCCAGTTTCCTTATGCCATTATCTTCATCCCTGGCCACTATTACCCTATTTTCGGCTATTTCTATTGATGATACGTTTGAAACAAAGTTGTATCCTGCCATCTCTGCTGTTTCCGGAGGAACCTGGGATGTTTCGCCATCCAGTGAAGATTTGCCGGATAAAACTATGTCCGGGCTAATGTGCATTATTAATGAGGATAGAATCCTGGATGTTACATAGGTATCTGAACCTGCAAAATTTGGATCGTTTAACAGTATAGCATGGTTAATTCCCATTTTCATTGAATCGTTCAGTACATCTCTGGCATCCCCGGGGCCCATAGAAACAACGTATGTTTCACATTTATATTTTTCTGACAGCCTTACTGCTGCTTCAACTGCCTTTTTATCATAGGAGTTAAATGATAATTTTACCCCTGCCCTTATTATCCTTTTAGTCTTTTCGTCAAATCGTATTGCATTGACATCAGGTACCTGTTTAACCAGAACTATGATTTTCATTATATATCCGCCATTATCATCCCATTCTCTATCTTTGTATTGTATGACTTCAAATCTTTAATTGTTCCGGTCTCACCTTCAGGCCCTGAAATAACCTTCCCATCTTTCAGGTTAAACGAAGCAAAATGGGCGGAACATACAACACTGCAACCTTCTATGAATCCTTCAGAAAGGGAGGTTTGCTCGTGTGTGCAGTACAGATCTGTGACATATATTTTCCCATCTATCCTTGATACAAGCAAAGGAACCCCTTTTACTGTAATATCCTTCAAGGCATTGTCCTCAATTTTATCCATTTTAAACAGAGTTTCCCACATAATATTTATGAATGATTATAGGTATTATAACTTTTCTGGGATATTGCAGGTCAACTACCCGCGGCTAGAGCACGTGGGCTTCCTTGCCACCTGATCGCGAATAATAATTACCAGGATAAAAATTATCTGCTAAGAATATATAGTATTAATGTAATAATG
>JAKAAU010000036.1 GCA_021802165.1 Thermoplasmata archaeon | reverse complement strand
GTAATACCGTCAACATTCCCGTATCTGATAAGTGGGATATCCTCTACAATAAACAGTGCCTGGGGTGGCCTCATGATAGGTGAATACTGGCCTGATATATACGGCACGCATTCATTAACTGTGCATGCAGGGCTGATGAAAACCATAGATGTAGCAACTGCCACAGGTGATATAGCCCTTGCAGCATGGGGGTCGCTGATATTTGGTATAATAGTTGCAGTATACTCTGTTCTGTTTACCAGAAGAATGATGGATCTGGCACAGAAGAAATATGTGGCAGAGGAGGGCGTATATTCTGCATAGAGGTTCATACTAAGAAACAGGCCTTTTTAATATACATAAAATAACATTAATATTATTAATACAGTATGTATATACTTTATTATGGATGTAATAGACCCTGACGCCAGAATAGCTGATCTTCTGGGGCTTCTCTATGTACT
Organism: Thermoplasmata archaeon; assembly: GCA_021802165.1. Next base: position 9,363 of record JAKAAU010000036.1, on the reverse strand, counting down.
TAACAATATATTCGATGGAAAGACAGACCTTTATCAGTTGGAAAAGGAAATGGAAGTGGATCTTGACGATTTGATGCCCATAGTTTATACTGCCACAAATCTGGGGCTTGTAAATACAGAGTCCGGTGATATAAGCATGGCCCAGAAAGGGATAGAATACATAAAATCCGGCATGAACCAGAGAAAACAGATTATACGTGATTCATTAAAAAATATTGAGCCATTCAAAACAGCACTTTCATTAGGGTCTTTCACCCTTGAAGATATAATAGATAAATTGAAAGAAAACGATGTGCCCACATTCAATAACCCCGATGGCCCCCATGATCTGGAGGTTATATTGATTGAATGGGGAATATACTCAAGGTTTTTGAAGAAAACCGACGATGGTTTTGAGGTTGTCTCATAGATAGTCAGGTATAACCCTGGCCACCATTTTTACCAGTGTTCTCGCTCCCTCAGAAACCTCGAAATCTGTGGCAGATCCATGTATCATTCCGATGCCCCTGATTCCAAGGGCGCTTATGCCAGCCTGCCTTAATTTTTTCACATAGCTCTCCTCTGGGTCCCTTAATGGATCATACTCATTTGATATTACTATGGCCGGAGGAAGCCCCGAAAGGTCGTCTGCTACCAGAGGTGAAAAATAGGGATCAATCAGGTCTTCCATGGTTCTTGAATAAAGTGATCCGAAGTATCTTATCATTTTTTCAGTGAGGACATAATCGTTGCCGTATTCCATAAAAGATCTGGAAAAATTATCCGGTGCAAGGCTCGGATAAAACAGTATCTGGGCAGCTGGCATCTCTGCTTTCATATCCCGGGATTTAAGGCATAGTGCTGCAGAGAGATTGGCCCCTGCACTGTCACCTCCTACACCCAGTTTTCCTTCAATGCCGAATTTGCCCCTGTTTTCTGATATGTAATGGAAGGAGTCATATGCATCGTTGATGGCATCCGGAAATTTATTTTCAGGTGCAAGTCTGTACTCTACAGATATAATTTTTACTCCGGACTCTTCCGCCAGGAATCTGCAGAAGTTGTCATATGTTTCTATATCTCCGAACAGAAAGCCACCACCATGGTAATACACAAGAGCTGATTTTGATTTACCATTGCTGTACATCCTGGCCTTCAATGCCCTCCCCTTGAGTTCTATCCTGTAATCCTTGATCTCTTTAACCTCTATTTTTTTGCCCTGTGAGTTTATGGACGTTTCGTTTAAAAACTTCCTGAGCATTACAGGGTCCATTTCTGTCATATCTCCTGCATTTCTGGATAGTTCTATCAACGTTTTAAAATCTGGGTCTACCATGTATATCCAGTATACAATAATATTTTAAACTTGTGAGCCGGCCAAATTTAAACATCAATTTATTGCATGATTATACAAAAATAACTATATGCCTGTAAGCATTAATTATCTATGACAGATACAGTCCCACAAAAGAGAACAAAACATCCCTATTTTATGTACGATATGATGAGGGAAACACCGGGTTCCCTGGACACAACAAAAAGAACCATGGAAAATCTTGATTATTCATTTCTTTTGAATAAACCATTGCTGTTCACAGGTAATGGTACTGCATACCATGCAGCACAGATAGGGTCAGGATTTCTCTATAAAACCAGTTTGAAATACTCATTTGTGCAGTCATTTGAACTGTTAAATTATTATATGCCGGTGCATGGTACAGTTGTGGGCATCTCGAACAGCGGAAAAACAAAATCGACCATTGATTCACTTGTGTACCAGAAAAAATATGCATATATAGTCGGCATAACACATTATCATGAAACACCAATGGAATATATCTCAGATAAAAGCATTGTTATTGATTCAGATGATAAATCACTCTGCAATACCAAATCATTTTTTGACAATGCCCTGGCGGCCATGTATATAGGAGTCCGTTATTCACATCTTCCAGTCGATGTAAATGGGGTAATTCATTCATTAAAGGATCTTATTGTATCAATGGATTCAAAGGTAAAGAAAATTGCACATGATCTTGCACATATAAATAGAATATTTGTACTTGGTGCAGGACCCGAGGAGCCAGTTGCAAGGGAAGCAGCACAGAAGATAAAAGAGGCAACGCATATACATGCAGAGGGGATAGAGCTTGAAGAGTTTATACATGGCTGCACATCACTTATAGATGAAAATTCACTGGTTGTAATAATTAACTCTAGAACTGTGGAAAGCCGTTCAATGGATATAGTAAGGGCATGCAAGGTTGTGGGCACGAAAACATTTACAGTTAACGGAGAGGGTGATTACAGCGTGGACGTTACAGATTTGGGAGACGAATATCTCAATGCCCTGCTGAATGTAGTTCCACTGTATTATCTGGCATATTATATTGCCGTTGAAAATGATACCAATCCTGATTTATTGAGATTTGATGAGGAAAATTACAGAAAGTTTGACGACATAGTTTTTCCTCCCGGTGCCCATTAATTAATCCTTTATATCCAGGCATCGGCTTTTTCTTCTAAAATTTTTTTCACTATCATAATACCGCTTATTATGTGGATAGAAATATATAGCCATGGATGATACTAATATTGCCACAATTATAGTCAAAATTATTATTTTTTTATAAGGGGATTTAACATTCATTTAGAATTGTTCTGATTCATATTTTTTTGACCGTCACTACCTGCATTATCTGTATATATTTTATTAATAAAATTTTCTAGTTATTTGCATAATTCAATTTACATAAATAATATAAATTAAACCACAAAATTTCCGTCGGCATTGAAAATCATAATATCAAAATTAATATTATTACAATAAATTTTACCGGCAATAGTTATATATTGTATTATAATTTCATCTTTATGGAAACAGAGATGTATATAAAATCTAACGCCAGCTTTTCAGTTTTTACTGTTAATGTTAGGCATATACATCATCACGGGAGGACAGGCATTAAAAACGATATGCTATCGAGTTTCCTATTCACCCGTGGTAACCTTGAAGATCCTGGACAGAAAGCTAGGTGAAATAGCCCGCAGAGTTCGGGAATCATTCTATAGCTCTGGGTTCTATGAAGTTTTTCCAGCTTCATTTATAAAGTCCAATGATACTGAGGGATTTAGATTTATTCACCGCAATGAGGTCTTTGTACTGGAGCCAGACATAACCCTCAGACTTATGGAGAAACAATTCCCACCAGATTCAAGCATATTTTATGTTTCCCAGCAGAGCGATAGGAATCTTGCGGAATCACTGAAAACCGGTGGTGAGATAATAGGTGGCGATTCCCTGGGCAGTACTGTTAAAATTTTAAAAACTATCATTAAAATTCTGGACGGGCTCGGGCTGGGTAACTATAGCATTGATATGGGGGTTTCCAGTATTTTTGATAAATATAAATCCAGCAGCCACTGGACAGATATAAAAAAGGCACTAAAGAGCAGAGATTTTCAGGCATTAAATAAAATTGACAGTGAGGACAGATCCGAAATTATTAAAATTATGGGTACAAGAACAAGAAATAGCGGGATAGAAATACTGGACCAAATTTTAGAATCTGTCAACGACCCACGGGTCATTATAGATCTCGGGACAGTGAGGCAGCCTGATTACTACAATGGTCCTGTATTTGAGATATACAATAGCATTGGATTCATCGGCGGCGGTGGCAGTTACAGCATTCGCGGCATAAATGCCTGTGGATTTACCATGGATCTCATGGCAGTATACAGAATGTATACTGAAAATATGGAGGCAGGAAAATGAAATTTGTAATACCGAGAGGGCGTTTGATGGTCAACTCAATGAACCTTTTAAAGTCAGCAGGGATAGACATTGACATAGACGATGAAAGAAAGCTTGTATTCAGGAAAAATGGCAATGAAATAATACTCCCGAGAGCCAGAGATGTGCCAGTTTACACAGAGTATGCCGGTGATATCGGAATTTGCGGAACAGATTCTCTGGCAGAGAGTGGGGCCGATTTATTTGCTCCTCTGCCATTAAATTTCGGCATATGCAGATTGAGCATAATTGCCCCTGCTGGATATACAATAGAAGATTTAGAGGGCATGGACATCGCAACAAAACATCCAGTAATCACTGAAAAATACCTTAATTCAAGGGAAATACACGCAAATGTAATTGGGCTGAACGGATCCCTGGAGCTGGCACCTGAAACCGGGATAGCAGATGCAATAGTAGATATTGTCCAGACAGGTGAGACAATGAGGAAAAATCATCTTGTTGAAATAAAAAAAATAATGGATATACAGGCAACTCTTGTTGTAAACAGGGTTTCCCAGAAAACTAAGTATGACGAAATAAACAAATTTATCGAAATGGTAGGTGAGGCTGATGGAAATAGAAAACTATGTGAGAAATATACTGGAAGATATTAAAAAACGTGGATTGGATGCAGTTATGGAATATTCTGCGAAATTTGACGGGTATGCTGGCGATATAAGGGTATCGCGGGAAGAATTCAGGGAAGCGGCTAATACAATACCGGATTACGAAAAAGAGGTAATAAAAAGGGCGTATAACCGTATAACCGATAATCATGAAATGCAGCTTAACAGGGACCGCATGCGCATCTTTAATGGATCTATATATGGCATAAGGTATACCCCACTGGAACGCATAGGCATGTATATACCGGGAAAAAAACCGCTTCCATCAACAGTAATGATGATCGGTGCACCCGCAAAGATAGCAGGTGTAAGGGATATAATAATAGCAACCGCACCAATGGATAACGGCAAGGTCAATCCATACACCCTCTATATTGCAGGGATGCTGGGAATAAAAGAGGTGTACAAAATCGGTGGAATTCAGGCGATAGGTGCCATGGCCTTCGGTACAGGGATGAACAGGGTGGACAAGATATTCGGACCCGGAAATTCATACGTGAATGAGGCTAAGAGGCAGGTTTTCGGCATAACCGGAATAGACGGGCTCTACGGTCCATCTGAAATAATGGTTATATCCGATGAAAATTCAAACAATGAATATATAAGGGCAGATCTGGACTCCCAGCTGGAACACGGGCTGAGTTCAAAGGCATGGCTTCTGACCACAGGAAAGGTACCTGATAATATGGGCAATAGCAGGGTGGATATCATTGTTTGCAGAAATATGGAAGAGGCCATATCAAAGGCAAATGAGATAGCTCCTGAGCATCTGGAAATACTGGCTTCAAGCCCCATGGAGATATTCAGCAGGATAAAAAATGCAGGGGCAGTGTATACAGGAGAATACGCACCGGTACCTGCCGGTGACTACTTCCTTGGAGTCAACCATCTTCTTCCCACCGGGGGAACGGCACGCTTTTCATCAGTGCTTACAGTGGACGATTTCATGAAAAAAACCTCCTTTGCAGATGTTTCCAGATACGACTTCATGGCTGATAGGGAACTGGGCATTGCACTGGCAAATATAGAAAATATGCCCCTGCACAGAAAATCCATGGAGGTGAGATCATGATCAGAATAACCAATGAAACAGAAATAGAAGTTTCTCTGGGATCAGCAGAAACAACTATAGAAACCGGAGACCCTATTCTTGACCATATGATGAAAACATTATTCTTTTACATGGAGAAAACCGTAACCATCAGATGCAAATACGATCTCAGGCACCATTTATGGGAGGATCTAGGAATAACAGTGGCACAGGAAATATCCTCATATACAGGCAAAAAGCACATCAGGAGATTTGGAAACGCAACAATGCCCATGGACGAATCTCTTGTAATGGTTTCACTGGATATTTCAAGGGCGTACATAAACTTCGATGTAAATTTTACGGATTCAGAGGGTTTTGAAATCGGCCTTGTATATGAATTCCTATGGGCGCTTGCAAGAACAGTGCCACTGACCCTTCACGTTGTCATGATGTACGGAAAAAATGCCCACCATATTACTGAAAACATATTCAAATCACTGGGAACAGCAATGGGAACCGCCATTCAGGAAAATCAGTATTTGAAAAGCACAAAGGGGACAATATGATTGCCATTATAGATACCGGAACAGCAAACCTTTCCACCATAGAAAGGGTTACTGGAGGAAAAATTACATCAAATCAATATGATATTGAACGTGCAGAAAAAATAATATTTCCCGGCGTGGGATCGTTCACCTACGTACTGGAAACTATCAATCCGGTCAGGGATACGCTCATTGACAGGATTAGATCAGGAATACCATATCTCGGCATATGCCTCGGGCTGGAAATCTTATTCGATTCCAGTGAGGAAGGCCCTGGAAAAGGTTTTGGAATTATTCCCGGCAGGGTTAGGAAATTTTCAGGGGTTAAAACCACACACATGGGATGGAATCAGGTTAGGAATATAATCGATCTTCCAATAATGCAGGGAATACCGGACAATTCATTCTTTTATTTTATGCATTCCTATTACGTGCCTGATACTGGATACCGGGCAATGGAAACTGATTATATGGGGTATTTCACTTCAGGAATAGCGTATGAAAATATATACGGAATCCAGTTCCACCCGGAAAAGTCAGGAGATACAGGTATAAGGCTTCTAAAAAACTTCGGGGTGCTTTCATGATAGATATATACCCTGCCATAGATATTTACAGGGGACAGGCAGTGTCTCTTACCAGAGGGGACATATCCACAAGAGAAGAGTATGGAAATCCTATTCTATTTGCAGAAAAGTTCTCAAAAATTTCCAGCAAACTCCATATAGTGGACCTTGAAGGTGCATTCACCGGGATGCCTGTAAATATGAATGTGATAGGTGAAATAAGGGCATCTGTCCCATCTTTCATACAGGCAGGCGGGGGGTTCAGAACTCCAGAATCAATAAAAACCGGATATTCTGCCGGCATTGATAGTGTAATTATAGGAAGCGCAGCACTCGACAGAAAATTTCTGGAGGACACAGCATCAAAATTCAAAAATATCACAGTGAGCATCGATGCTTATAACGGTCTGATAAAATATGGTGGATGGAACAGGGTAACTACCATAGATTACAGGGATTTCTACTCAGAGGTTAGTGGGTTGGTGGATCGCTTCATATTTACATCAATAGACAGGGACGGAACAGGGAGCATCAGCAATATAGAGAGATTCTGGGATTCCGGCTATTTTATATATGCAGGAGGCGTGGGCTCTATCCATGATATATACCGGATCGAGAAGGCAGGATTCGATGGCGTAATTATAGGCAAGGCCCTCTATAAAGGTGGGATAAGCATGGAGGACTTAATATGCTTGCAAAAAGAATAATTGCAGCACTTGACATAGCCGGTGGAAGGGTTGTAAAGGGCGTAAATTTTCAGAACATTCAGGATTCTGGAGATCCTGTTGATCTGGCAAAACGCTATGTATCTGAAGGCATGGATGAAATTGTGTTTCTGGATATCATGGCAACTGCCGACAGAAGGAAAATTCTATCTGACCTTGTAAAAAGGGTGGCTTCTGAGATAAGTATACCGTTCACTGTTGGGGGTGGTTTATCGGATCTGGATGACATGGTATCTATAATTAGAAACGGCGCAGATAAGATTTTTATAAATACTTATGCTGTGAAGCATCCGGAGATCATCGGGAAGATTTCGGATCGCATAGGATCAGCCAATACTGTAATAGCAATAGATGCCATGTACAGCAATGGAAAGTACCGTGTATGTATAAATGGCGGTTCTATAGACACAGGCATGGATGCCATTGAATGGGGAAAAACAGTAGCTTCCCTGGGTGCAGGCGAGCTTCTTGTCACGTCTATTAACACTGATGGGACAATGAGCGGTTTCGATATTAACCTCATAAGGGATATGGTGGAAAATGTGGACATACCTGTAATAGCATCGGGAGGTGCCGGCGGTCCAGGGGATTTCCTTGGAGCATTCAATGCTGGAGCTGATGGCGCACTGGCGGCTTCAATATTCCACAGGGGAATATACAGTGCAGTGGATATAAAGAAATATTTACGGGAGCATGGTATAAATGTTAGATTATAATTTCGATTTTGATGGAGTAATTCCTGTGGTTGTACAGGATTACAGCACAGGAGAAGTACTGACACTGGGATACATGAATATGGAAGCATATCGAAAAAGCATTGAAACAGGATTAATGCATTACTACTCCAGGAGCAAGGATAGGATAAGAATGAAGGGAGAGGTGAGCGGAAATATCCAGAAAATCCATGATGTGATGGTTGACTGTGATGGTGATTCACTTCTTTTCATGGTGGATCAGAAGGGAAGTGCATGCCATCTCGGAACCAGAAGCTGTTTCAGGAAAATTGGCACCGTTGAACAGGGAGAAAACATTGACTACTCCATGGAGGTCCTTCTCAACCTGGAAGAACTTGTAAACCGGACAAGGCATAATCCAAGACCCAATTCATACACAACCGAACTTTTTAACTCAGGCGAGGAGAACATAAGGAAAAAGGTTGGTGAGGAAGCAGTGGAAACTGTGCTGGCCCAGGGGAAGGAGAGGATAATTTATGAAACTGCCGACCTGATGTACCATCTTACTGTATATCTTGCATATGAAGGAATAAAATTTTCTGATATCATGAACGAACTTTCAAGGAGAAATAAAAAATAGTTTATGATACAGGGTGCCCCCTTCTCGGGGATACTCCTGATTTTTTGACACGTTCTCCGGATAATGAATCCATGGCCTTCTTCAGGCTGTCAAGGAACAGGTCAGCCATGTCCCTGCTGAAGCTTTCCCTGACAACTATCCTCATGAGAACTGTTTCAGATGCATCTGCAGGAAGGGCATAGGCAGGAACTATCCATCCATAACTTCTTATTGCAGATGACAGTTCAAATAGGTCGTATACGTCCCTGCTTTTCTGTTTGAATGTAACTACCGGTATATGCTCTGCATTGCTTATAACCTCTAAATTTCTAATTTTTCCCAGTTTCTCACCAAGGTATCTTGCATTTGTCATCATATTTTCAGCTATGCGCCTGTACCCTGATTTCCCCAGCCTTATGATATTATAGTACTGTGGTGCGATATTCGATGAACTTTTCGAGAAATTCAGTGTGTACGTCGGCATATCATTGCCCAGATAATTCACATAAAAAACAAGGTCATCAGGCAGATCAGATTTGTCCTTGAACAGAAGCCATCCTATTCCAGGGTAGACCAGGCCGAATTTGTGTCCGGATACATTTATAGATTTTACATGGCTCAGCCTGAAATCCCATTCGAGGCCCGGCTCAATAAAAGGAGTGATAAATCCCGCCGAGGCGGCATCCACATGCACCGGAACATCGATGCCCTTCTCCTGTTTCAGTTTTTCAAGCAATGCATTGATTTTCCTGACATCATCAAAGGCGCCAGTAAATGTTGTCCCCATTACGGCGCCT
>JAKAAU010000035.1 GCA_021802165.1 Thermoplasmata archaeon | reverse complement strand
ATAATTATAAGAGAAGGCATATGAGGAAAAGGGAGGCAAGTTAAATGTTAAGGAACAATAAGTATATATGGGAACTAATTACAGGATATCATACTATAGTATATATATCGTAAAATTTTTATATTATATTATATATGTCTAAGAATAGTTTATTGATTGCTATTTCCATAGTGGTGGTAATTATGCTGATGATGTTATCGTTTAATTTAATATCCCAAAATTACGTTGGAACACCAGAAAATGTTAATCCAATAAAATGTACAGTTAATAGCGACCTTGCGGTTATATCAAAAACAGAAAAATCTGGATTATTTTGTAGCATAGATTCTGTGGATTCAGGATATTCTAATGTTAGCAATGTCTATTGTTATGAATACCATGATGTCCATCATACAATCAGTAAAAATATAGCCGGGATCGTAACAGGGAATACTAGAGGAAGCGTTATTATACCTAACCAATTTACTTATACAAACAGTGGGAGCAATAATACCGGGTCCTTTAAGGAATTTAATGGATATGTAGTTATGAAAAATGAGGGATTTAACTGGGGTGGCGGTTTTACTGCCGGTTATGTTGCAATTAGCGTTAATCTTGAAATTTTCAACAACGGCGAGATATTTATGCAGTATTCAATCGCACATAGCCAAAAACGTTCTGAAAGCTATTATGCTATGATGGATATTACCGGTTTGTTTAAAACAATTTGTGCGTGAATATAATGAAAACTAAAAAATTAATAGCACTGATAATTTCTTTAATGGTGGTTGCTACTGCTACAATTTCAATTTTCAGTGTCATGGACGCAGGCAATCAACTGAATGGATACATTGATAATCCAGCCATAAAAGGTTCCTCAACAGAATATAATTTTTCCGCCTTATTGTATTATAAGAGTTATTACAGTAATTGCTCACGGTATTATAATGAAACCTTAAATGAAGGCAATTTTGTGTACGGGAATCTATATATAAATACATCGGGCAACCAGGTTAATATTGTTACTTCAGTTTATAATAGCTCAGGAGATAGAATAGTAAACAGGCAATATAATGAAAGCCAGAATGGGACAATTTTCACAGCTTTCTTTCCTAGGGGGAAATCATTTCCACCAGGTTCACAGATTTTGTTCGGAAATAATATTATTACTGTAAGCAATAATTCTTTAATTTGCCCTGCTTCAAATTATGAATTGCATTACGGAAATCGTTCAGTATATTATATACCGGATAATGCATTGGTTTCATCAGTTCCTGATATTTTTCCTCTTTACAACTATAGTTTTTTTTCTCTGCACGCTACATTCAGTCAGATAACTATGCATTGCTGAACAGCATTTCTATACCTGGCAATTCAACCATTTCTGCAGTGGTACTGGGCAATATAGGAATAAAAACATCATTTTTTGAACTAAATATGGTTAAAACCAATGTTAGAATAACTTCTATCAATTATTCACATTACATAGAAAAATATATACCTATCATTGCCTTAATTTGGTTAATAGGAATCGGATACCTGGTGTTAAAAGTTATAAGAAGGCGTGAAAATTGATGTATGGGATCAAATTTGACAAGGTAACAAAGCCTTTTGGGAAAAATACAGTACTGAAGAGTACCTCATTTTATATTCAAAACGGTATCACACTCTTTATCTCTGAAAACGGAACCGGCAAAAGCATAATTATCTACAGCATTGCCGGCTTCCTTAGGATACAGGAGGGGCGTATAACGGTGAATGGTTATGATCCAGTGAAGAACCATGCCCTTGCCTTGAAAGATATATCTATTATGCCTGAAGTCCCATCATATTTTGGCTCAGGGAAAGTTTCTGAACATATTGACCTGTTTGCAAGGCTAAGAAGTATATGTTCCAGTGAATTTTTGGGTATTTAGAGTATTTTGGCAAGCAATCAATAAAGGAACGCAGATGATGCCAATAAAATGTTTAGATGCAATAATAAGGAAGAGGCCATAATAAGATTCAACGAAATGAAAAATAAATGGGAGAGAAGGTATCCCAATGTAATATACAATACTGAGAGAAAGCCTGGGCAGTTATTGATATTCTATGATTATCCTTCTAAAATAAGGAATTCACTTAAATCAACCAATGAAATAGAAAGATTGAATGAGGAAATAAGAAGGAGGATAAAAGTAGTATCATCATTCCCTGATGAGGACTCTGCAATGAAGATATTCTATCTGAAATCTATAGAGTTCAATTCCAAGCATGCATTCAGGAAGATGAACGGCTCCTATAAATGCAATGATGAGATTAAAGAGATGTTCAACAAGAGATATCCTTTATAAATACACAGAATATGGTACACGATACTGTATATAATCGTCCCGGCATTTACATTACCTTCGTTATATATATAAATTATTCATTATATATATCATTTTAGATGTGTGTAAGTTTAAACTATCCATAACCACCTGGCAAATAAATATATTTCATGCCATAATAGAATTGAGGTGAAAGGCATGCATGTTATATATTTTTTCTTTGTATATGAAAGGCCTATAGAATTATCTGGTATGTCTTCTAAAACAAGGAACTGAGTTTCTAAGTGCATATGATGGAAATGAAAAAGTGGATGGAATAACAATAAATCTTTAATACTCTATGTTTACCTTTGGAAGGCCTGCTGTTCTGAACACCCCTGCAAGTAATTAGATAAAGCGTCAGAAAATCCATAAAGAAATAGTTGACGATATCGAATATATAGAGGATATTGACTGAACTTAGATGTTATACATATCGGCAATTGCAGTAATACACATTCAAATTAATACGTAAAGTTTTAATAATAAACTTCTATATAATTTTATGATAATGAAAGATTCTGAGAGAACAGAATACTTCGACAGAAACGCAATAGAAATCTCAAAAAAATACAAGGGCAAGATACTGACACTTCCAAAGGTTCCTATTACCGGACTGGAGGATTTTTCATCACTTTACACTCCCGGAATTGCTGCAGTTTCAAAGAAAATAGAGGATGACAAGGAACTTGCCTACGAACTCACAGGCAAATGGAACTCAGTTGCCATTTTAACCGACGGTACCAGGGTTCTGGGTATAGGAAATGTTGGTCCTGAAGCCGCCATACCTGTAATGGAAGGAAAGGCCCTTTTATTTAATTATCTTGGGGGTGTAAATGCAATTCCCATGCCACTTATAGTGAAAAATAATGATGAATTCATAGCCACTGCAAAGGCAATACAGCCATATTTTGGCGGATACAACCTGGAGGATATACAGTCACCAAGGTGCTTTTTCCTTCTGGAAAGCCTGCAGAAATCTATGGAAATACCTGTATGGCATGACGATCAGCTTGGCACCGCTTCTATAATACTTGCAGGTGCTATCAATGCACTGAAGCTGGTAAACAAGAAAAAAGAAGATGCAAAAATCGTTTTCAACGGTGCCGGAGCGGCTAACATAGCAGCCATATATCTTTTCGAGGCTGCAGGCTTCAGGAAGGAAAACATTATTGCAATAGATTCAAAGGGTATAATAGAGCCGGGAAGGGCAGATATCGATGCCTTAATGTTCAAGAATCCCTGGAAATATAAGATAGCACTGGAAACCAATGGAGAACGTGTTCAGGGAGACCCTGCAAATGCATTCAAGGGGGCAGACCTTGTTGTATCTGCCTCAATATCAATACCAGGAACCATTAAAAATGAATGGGTAGAATCAATGAACAGGGATGCCATAATTTTTGCACTTGCAAACCCATTACCGGAGATATGGCCCGGTGAAGCCAAAAATTCTGGTGCAAAAATAGTTGCAACAGGAAGAGGGGATTTCCCTAACCAGATCAATAACAGCATGGTATTCCCTGGAGTTTTCAGGGGAGTACTGGATGCAAGGTCAAAGGGTGTGAATTTCGACATTATGGTGGCAGCCTCCCAGGCCATAGCAGATTTTGTTGAAAATCCTACGGAAGATCATATAGTTCCATCCATGGAGGACTTTGACCTCTTCCCGAGGGTTGCATCTGTTGTTGCAAGGAAATGCGTAGAATCCGGCCTGGCAAGAAAATCCGATTCCACAGAGGGATTTTACAGAACAGCATCGGATATTATTACAAAGAATAGAAATATTTACAACAAACTATTTGACATGTAGGTGATTAACTTGGTTAACATAAGATTAATGGAAAAAAAGGATATAGATGGCGTCATGGAGCAGCTATTGAGATTAAAGCACCTCAACGAGGAATTTGATCCGCTTTTAAAGGTATCTATTGGAAATGAGAAGGAAATTTCAGAGAAGCTTGGAAGGATTATTGATGACAGGGAGAACCACATAGGCCTTGTGGCAGAGGATGGGAAACGCTTAGTGGGAATGATCATGTCAGATGTTATATTCCGGATATACTATGATCCGAAATACGAGGCCAGGATAAGAGAATTCTATGTGATACCTGAGTACAGGGGAAAGGGTGTTGGCATGAAACTTCTGGATAAATTGAGGGAGCTTGCTTCTGAAAGAAATATTAAAATGATAACTGCAGAATTTCCATCACTGAACCTTCTTGCATCAAAATTCTATGAAAGCATTGATTTCAAGGAATTAATAAAAATTTATTCTAAGATCAATTAAAATTATTTATTTATCTGAGAATATCGTATTTTCTTAATATAAGACAAAATATTGAAATAATATAATTAGTTAAAGAAATAGATGGAAAACAGAGCAATTGATGTGTTAAAATGGTTGGCTATTTTAGGATCGGCAATGTGGGCAGGTATACACATGACATTGCTGGCTATAAAGTTACCATATATAGTTAAGGTATTTTTTGGATTTGTTATTGCAATTGCCATAGTGTCAGCAATGATATATGTGAGTGGGAAAAAGAGTTTTTATTTGCCTGTTCTTATCTTTTATATACTTGATACTGCACTATTACTGGAATCGAGAATAACAATAGCACCAGTATTCGGGGTAAGATTGCCCTGGACTGCCTCCGCAATAGATAGCATCATCCTTGATATAGTTATGATAATACTATCTGGAATTATTTATTTCAGCACAAAGAACCAAAAATAATACTGGAAAATAAAAAAATTTAAAAATTTTATTTTTTACCGGACGAGGCTATGTATTTCAGTATATTTCCGGTTTTAACGTAATTGAGCTCTGCATTTGTATTTATCAGGGCTTTACCTTTTATGGGTTTTCCGTTTATGTTTATGTTCAGTTCTTTTTCTATTGATATATCATTGATCCCCTCTATGTCTACTGTTTCATCCCCTTTCAGTGACGGCATGCTATCAACCTGGATCGGAATTATGCCCATGTCTACAAGGTTGCTCCTGTGAATTCTTTCAAAGCTTTCTGCTATTACGGCTTTTACACCAAGAAGTGATGTTACCTTTGCTGCCCAGTCCCTGGAACTTCCGGAACCGTACTGTTTCCCTGCAAATATGACCAGAGGCACATTATTTTCTTTATATTTCATGGCTGCATCGTAGAAGCTCATTACTTTTCCATCCGGATAATATACGGTGTCGCCTCCGGCGTGGTCAACCATTAGATTTCTTATTTTGGGATTCGAGAATCCACCACGGAGCATGACTTCATGGTTCCCCCTGCGAGCACCGAATGTATTTAGTTCAGTGACGCCCAGTGATGTGAGGTATTTCCCTGCAACCGAATCCCTTGCTATGGGCCCTGCAGGAGAAATATGGTCTGTTGTAATTTTATCACCAAATATGGCGAATATCCTCCCATTTTTCACATCCCTGACAGGTTCCATATACATCCATGGAGGCATTTTAATGTATGATGAATCATCCTTAAAGTCAAATATGGTACCCCCAGTTGATTTCATTGACTCCCAGTTTGAATCCCCGCTGAACACATTACTGTATTCCCTTTTATAGGTCTCAGGGTCCATGGCAAGGTGGAAGTATTTTTTTATTTCCTCTGAAGTTGGCCACAGATCCTTAAGATATACAGGTTTTCCATGATCCATGCCTACCGGGTCCTTTGTCAAATCTATGTCCATAGTCCCTGCCAGTGCAAATATTACAACCAGCATCGGCGATGCAAGGAATGCCCCTGCTATATACGGGTTTATTCTACCCTCAAAGTTCCTGTTTCCGCTGAGTACTGCGACGGTTTTTACACCATTTTTCAGGATATCGTCCTGCACTTCAGGTATGAGCGGGCCGGCATTTCCTATGCACGTTGTGCACCCGTAACCTACCAGTTCGAAGCCGATTTTATTGAGATACTTCATCAGGCCTGCCTTTTCCAGATAATCCGTAACCACCTTGGAACCGGGTGCAAGACTTGTTTTTATAGTCTGTGCAGGCACAATATTGTGCTCTACAGCCTTCTTTGCAATTAGTCCGGCACCCAGTAGTACAAAGGGATCTGAAGTGTTTGTACAGCTGGTAATTGCAGATATTACAACTGACCCGTTTTTCACAAGCTTTCCATCACTACCATCTTTAATAAGGTCATGGATTTTTTCCTTTAAATCCTCTATATTTATAAGCTCATCGGGATTTTTTGGTCCGGCAACGGCACTTTTGATTTCAGAGAGATTTATATCCACAGTTTCACGGTATTTCTTCGGGCCATCATAGAATAATCCCTGTTCTTTAAAGTATTTCTCAACAGACCCTGCATCTCTGGCTGTCCCTGTCAGGTACTTCAGTGTTTCGCTGTCCACAGGGAAATATCCGATTGTTGCCCCGTATTCTGGTGCCATATTTGAAATCGTTGCCCGATCCTGTGCTGTCAATTCTGAGAGATTTCCATAGAACTCAACAAATTTTCCAACAACATTCTTGGCGCGGAGCGTTTTTGTTATATACAGTACAACGTCAGTGGGCGTTACACCTGTGGGAATTTTCCCCTTAAGGTTTACTCCTATGACCTCCGGGACAGTCATGAAGTACGGCTCATTGAGCATCGAAGCCTCTGCCTCAAGGCCACCTACTCCCCATCCCAGTACTCCTATGCCACCTATCATTGTTGTATGTGAATCTGCACCAATGAGGCTCTCCGGGAATATCTCTCCATTGTCGACCACAGCCACAGAGGATAAATATTCAAGATTGATCTGATGAACTATGCCATGTCCCGGCGGAACTATCCTAACATTCTTGAAGGATTGCTGTGACCATTTCAGGAAATCATATCTTTCTACATTCCTTGAAAACTCATCCTTCATATTGATAATAATGGGCTCATCGCCGCGGAATGAATCCACTATTATGGAATGGTCAATGACCAGATCTGATTTCGTGGCGGGATTCACCTCTTCAGGGTTTTTTTTCATCTTCTGGTAATATTCCCTCATGGCTGCAAGGTCCACTAGGATAGGAACTCCGGTATAATCTTGGAAAACAACCCTGGATGGTTTAAATGCCATTTCTGATCCAGATTTCATTTTTGCGATGTTATCTATTGACCTTTCATCAATATCCACGCCGTCATAATTCCTTAAAACATTTTCAAGCAAAATTTTAAAAGAATATGGCATATTATCAACATCGTACTTGTCGGCAAGCTGGGAAAGTGGATAATACTTGAGTTTCCGTCCATTTATTTCAATGGTGCTGTGTTTCACGTTCATAGTTTGTAAAGCCAAGATAATATTTTAATATTATTATATAGAAATATTTGATAGGCGGTTTAAGCATAAGCCGCTCTTTTATTTTCAAGGCGTATCCTATATGAATTCTCCTGCTGGGTACGAATATCCATTACATAATTAAACGTGTTCGGTACAAAACTTAAATATATATTAACATTTACTTACTAATGAAACAGCTTGAATCTATAATTCCATTGATTACCCCGTTTACAAATAACAGGGTTGATAAGCAGCTGGCTGTTGACCACGGAAATGATGTTCTAAGGGGAGGGATGAAATATCTATTCCTTGCAGGGACTACAGGGGTAGGCCCATCCCTTTCTACCCAGGAAAAACTTGATCTCCTTGACGCGTTTTCAAACATTCCTGACAGCATCATGTTACAGGTAGGATCACTCAACCTGGAGGATTCAGTGGACATGGCCAGGACAGCGAAAAAGAAAAAGATACATGCAGTTGCCGCACTTCCGCCATATTATTTCACAGGATTGAAAAGGGAATGGCTTGTAAAATATTATGTGAAGATATCCTCCGAGTACCCTACAATAATATACAATTACCCGGATACAACAGGTTATAATATTACATATGATATAATCAATGATATCAGGAAGGATGGTGGAAATATCATAGGCATCAAGGAAACAACTTTCAACATGAATGATATACTCAATACAAAAATGTATGTGGACGATTTCAAGGTATACACAGGCCCTGACCAGTACATTTTATCAGGCTTCAGGCTTAACCTGGATGGCTATGTTTCAGGTGCTGGAAATTATGGCTATAAAATTATCAAGGGCATAGAGGAAAACTATGATAACGAAAAGGGTGACAGATACCAGTTTCTTCTCAATGAATTATCTGATTTATCCAGGAAATATGGCACAATATCATCTATATACGACATGGTGGAAATCATAACAGGTGTGGATGCAGGATGCCCCAGGGAGCCTTTTTTCAAACTTTCTGATAGTGACAGGGTACAGTTGAAAAATGAGGTAAATACAGTAATGGAAAAATATAATTTCAAACTGTAGGCGTATATTTATCTTGATAGGAATACTTAAATATTTTTAATTATATATTATAATTTATGTTTATTCGTATAGTATTAAATCATAAAAATTGCTGGTCCCAAGTTCTATCAAATAGTACTAATATTTATGGTTTTCTTTTAGGGCAAAAAACTGACGATGAAGAAATTACTGGTACAGTTGCCTTTTATTCTCTTGGAAAACATACCAACTGGGAGGAATTTTTCAATAACATGAAGGAGGAAACTGCTGTTAAAAAAATAGAGCACATAGAATCCTACGGCAAATCAAGGGTGTTTATTGTTAAATTTGTGAATAATCTTACAAATTCTGTTACTTCTCTAATTGAAAAATATGATGTACCATTTTACAGGGAAGTATTTTATCGAGGCCTGGAAATCTGGGATATATTTTCCTGGCATGAAAATGATGGTGCATTAACCAGGAATTTAGAGCAGATAGCAGACGTTGTTTATTTTAAAGAGCTGGAAAATATCAATTTCCCTGATCCATTTATTGACGGGGAGCTCATATCAAATGTACATCTCCTGACTTATGCAATTGAGAATGGATATTATTCAAATAATAAGGATATTAATCTCGGGGAAATGGCCAGAAGATTCGGGACTTCAAAATCCAATCTCTCCAGAAAATTTAAGAGATTTGAGACGTACACACTTAATTATTATCTGGCAAACCACCTGCAATATATGGACATAGATAAATATGCTGCAAAGAAAAAATTATGAATGCTGCTTAAGAATGTGAAATGGCCGGTGACATCCTCCCTTATCTAAAGATAGGAGTTTCCCGCTTCTACAGAAAAAACTTGCCATTGCTGGTATAGGTTTTCCCCTCCACGGGCATTAATTCCCCACAGTCCGTGGGTATTCTCTTCTTTTTATGCCTGATCTTCCTGGGCTTCATTATAATAAAGGTGTTGAATATCTTCTTGAATCCATTATTCAATACGTTTACTGCTGCATTATCGTCTCTATCTATTGTTATACCGCATTTAATGCAGTGGTAATCTCTATCATCAAGAGTCTGCTCCTCCATTATATTTCCACAGTTAGAGCACTGTTTAGATGTATTCTTAGGGTTTACCTTTACACAGTATTTGCCGGCTCTCTCAGCCTTGTACATTGTGTTTTTAATAAGCTCGCCCCAGGAAGCATCTGCTATGCTTTTTGCTAATTTATGGTTCTTCATCATATTCTCTATGTTAAGGTCCTCATATGCTATGAAGTTATGATTGTTTACTAAAGTCCTTGATAGCTTCTGTGAGAAATCATTTCTCTGGTTGGCTATGTGGCTGCTTATTCTTGCAACTCTTACCCTCATTTCCCAGATCGG